>JBJMGN010000167.1:0-11910 GCA_045807885.1 Pyrinomonadaceae bacterium
GCATATAAGGCAATGCTTAGCGAAAGCAGCATCCACAGAAACGGATTTGTTGATCTGATCTTTAAAGCGGTTAGGTTCATTGCGGACGTGGGAACTTACGAGTGTAAGTACGTTGGTTGGGATCCCGCCTTGAACCGCCTAAGAAAAGGCGTTTCTTAGTATACGCTATCCAGACGTGCGAATGCGACAAAAAAATCCGTCCCGCTACCTCGCCACGCCGAAAGGGTAAACGTATACGAACCTCAATGTTTTTCTAGTGAATATTTGAGTCGGCGATCGGGACAAGAGGGCTCAAGATCGTGAAATCTTTTCCGGCGGTAAGCGTTTGCCATCGCGATTGGTCATCGAGAAGCAGTTCAAACTCGTTTGCGGGCAGGGGCGGCGAAAACAGATATCCCTGGCCATATTCGCAGGAAAGTATCATAAGCTGATGAAGCTGGTGAATGCTTTCGATCCCTTCTGCGACCACGGACAATTTCATCGCGTCGGCAAGCGCGAGCACCGCCCGAACGATCTCGCCGTTCTGGCGGCCGTCCTCCATCGAGCGAACGAATGCCCGATCGATCTTTAGTGTGTCGATAGGAAAACGCTGAAGATAACTAAGGCTTGAATAACCTGTTCCAAAGTCGTCTATGCTTATCTGAACGCCCAGCGCCTTTATCTGCCTCAGCATCGAGATCGCGGCCTCGGCATTTTCCATTACAACGGTCTCGGTGATCTCCAGTTTCAAAAGCCTGGGATCGAGGCCTGTCTGTTCCAGAGCATTTGTGATGTGGTCCACCAGGCCCGGATGTTCAAAATGCGTCCCGGAAAGGTTCACGCTTGCAAAAAGCGGCAGTGTGTCCTTTGAATATCTATTCCAGCGGACAAGCTGAACACATGTTTTCTCGAGGATCTGTAAAGTCATCGGGATGATCAGTCCGGTGGTTTCGGCGATCGAGATGAACTTGTCCGGCAACAACCTGCCCAACGTCGGGTGATTCCAGCGCACCAGCGATTCAAAGCCGCGAATTCGGGTGCTCTGCAGATCCACGATCGGTTGGAAGTAGATCTCAAACTCGTCGTTTTCAACAGCCTGCCGCAGGTCCGTTTCCAATTGAAGCGCGGAGACCGCGTTCGACAGCATTCGCTGGTCGAAAACCACAAACCTGCGGTTCCGTTCTTTGGCGCGGTGCATCGCCATTTCGGCGTCGCGAAGCACATCTTCAGCTTCTTCACCTTTGCCCACTCCGATAGATATTCCAAGGGTGCTGCGAATGATAAATTCACGGCCGTCGATCTCAAATGGTTTCACGATCTCGTCAAGCAACTGGTTCGCAAATACGGAGACATCGGCTTCGCGGCCGATACACGGCACCAATATTGCAAACTTGTCGCCCCCGATGCGACCGACCGTGCCGTTTAGCGGAATGCTCTCCTGCAGCCTTTGACCGATGTTAACGATGAGAACATTCCCGGTAGCGCGGCCCAGGCTTTCATTAATTGCCTTGAAATTCTTCAGATCGATGATAAAGAATGCAAAGCGGTACTTTTCATCTGCTCCGGCGCGGGCCAACTCAAGTTTTACCTCGTCGACAATGCGATTGCGGTTTGGAAGCCCGGTTAGATTGTCGTGATACGCAGCCCATCGGAACCGTTCGCGGCTCTCTTTAAGGTCTCTGGCGGTTGCTTCGATCTTTTCGACATATCCCTGAAGGTCGACCAAGTGCTTTTCGGCCAACTCTGCACGCTCACGCT
Organism: Pyrinomonadaceae bacterium; assembly: GCA_045807885.1. Taxonomy (GTDB): domain Bacteria; phylum Acidobacteriota; class Blastocatellia; order Pyrinomonadales; family Pyrinomonadaceae; genus OLB17. The sequence continues at coordinate 1,738 of JBJMGN010000167.1, forward strand.
CGGATTTCTGGGCTTTATCCAGCGAATCACGCTGTTCATCGCCATATCGGCGAAAAACTATATACAGCAGGCCTAAGATCCCAGCGACGGTGACCAGCAAAAATACATTTGTTTCGCGTAACGCGACGACAAAGAGGCCCGCCATAAACGCGGCGCACGAATGGACCAATAAGGCATCGGCGCTGTGAGCTCTGATCACCTTTCCGAGGGGTTGTTGAGTTTCACCAGAAATAAATGCCGACATGAGCAAGGAATTTGTCAGCCACGGTACCAGGGTCAGTACCGCTACGCATAGCAGCAATGTTCCGTTTCTGAGCCCCGCGAGCTCCAGGGCCGGATAACCGACGGCGAGGTTAACGGACGCCGCTGTCGCGAAGATCGTTACAACGGCAATAAAACTATCCGTAAGTGATTGGTTCGTAACCGGTTGTTTCTCAAACAACGTCCGACGCGTCGCACCGAACACTTCAGCTACGAATGTCAAAAACACCGCTAGCTCACCGCTAAAACTGATCAGGACAAATAGGATGACGACATGGGAGACAGAAAGAAAGATCCGGGTCCGCGGCAAATGGATCTGGAGATTTGAAAATGCGATAACCGTCCCGGTAAACAACGCGAGCAGACCAGGATCAGTTGTTCCTGTTAAGAGTCCACTGGCAGACCACGCCAACGCCGCTGCGATGAACGGCAGTAGACACAGCAAGTAACGGAAGGAAACGCTCTTCCCCATTTTATTTCAACTGCTTTCTAATTTCTGCCCGGATTGATCGTAGGTGGTGGCCAAGCGCGGTTTGTAGCGAGGCGTTTTCAATTATATCTCAAATTGACCGGGTCCTGCCAGCAATATTTTTTGGTAGCCGATGTACGGTTTCGCGCTTCAATTACGCACGCGTTTATCGGTTTCAGGCGCGTTTAGAATTTAATTGACTGGTAATGCAACATTGTTTAATATGTGCAACGCTGGCGTTTCTGCCCTCAGCTAAGGTGCACGCGTGACCTGACAGTGATCTTTGAAAATACAAGCACCGAAGAAGCCTGACCCTTTGGGAGGGCTCGGGTAACGACGCTGGAATCCTGAAGCAAAAGATGTGCTTGGGACAGTGGGACAGCTTGGGACACTAGTGCCGAGCAGCCCGCACGAAGGCAAGGACGGTATCAGGATCTGGAAAGACAAGTCGATGTACAAACATGCCTTGTTGCCTACGTTGTTAGTTACGCCCTTGCTTTCGCGCGGGCTTCTGCAAAAAAAATATACGTGGGACAGTGGGACAGCCTATTCCTGCCAGGGCTTAATGTTGATCGGCGAGTGGCCGTGACCGAGGCTTGGGGCAGTTCGAATAGCTCCATTGACGAAGGCTTTTGCGGTCCGGACAGCCTCGAGCAGCGGCTTTCCAATCGCCAGATTTGCAGTGATCGCAGCGGACAAGACGCAGCCGGTACCATGAGTAGCGGCCGTGTCGTGCCAATCGCCCTCGATCTTGTAAAGGTCGCCTCCAACGAAAAGGTGATCGACAGCTTTATGCGTCGCGGTTTTTGGGTTTTCGCTGTCGAGATGTCCGCCCTTTATCAAGATGTTCTTTGCGCCGAGATCGCGCATGACTGAAGCTGCGTCGGAAATATCTCGTTCGCTTTCAATCGCTACGCCGGAAACACGTTCGGCCTCGGGGATATTCGGCGTGATTACAATGGCGAGCGGAAACAGCTCTTTGATCAGCGAACGAAGCGCCGTGTTATCGATCAGGTCAAAGCCCGACGTCGAACGAACGACCGGATCGACTACGAAACTCAATAGGTTGTTTTCGCGAACGAGGCGGGCGACCTCTTCGATAATGTCGGCGGTCGGCAGCATCCCGGTCTTGAGCGCGTCGATACCAAGGTCGTCGATCACCGGCTGCACTTGCTGGCGAACCGAATCTGCAGTTTGATGCACTGAGCCGAAGACGCCTGTCGTGTTTTGAAAGGTCACGGAGGTGATCGCCGAGGTCGCGAAGCATCCGAACGCCGAGAAAGTCTTTACGTCGGCGATAACGCCGGCTCCGCCGGACGGGTCGAGACCGGCGATGCTCAAACAGATCTTTGACATTTAATTATCTTAGCGTTTTGAGCACGTTGAGGTCATTCAGGAAGCGGATCGCGGCATAACCCGCTGCTCCGGCATCGAGAACCCTTTGGTAATTAGTTTCGTTGACCCCTCCGACCGCGATCACGGGGAAGCCTTCAAGGTCGGAACAGATCTCTTCGAGTGATTCAATACCGTTCGCGCGTTTTCCAGGTGTTTCGAAAACCGGTCCGAAGACAATGAAATCTGCTCCGTGCTCCCACACCCGCTTGGCATTCTCGGGCGAATGCACCGATGCACCGATCAAAAATGGTTTCGGCATCGTCCGACGCACCCGAGGGACGGGAATGCCGTTTTCGGGTAAATGAACGCCCTCGGCACCCGCGATTCGAGAGATATCGAATCGGCCGTTCACAAGCAGTTTGGTCGATGACGACGATGTTATCGCCGCTGCTGCAGCGGTCAACTCGAAGAGTTGTTTCGCGGAAATTTCTTTTTCCCGGATCTGGATCATCGAAATACCGGCATCGACCGCAGCCTTGACGATGTTCAGTATCTCGGAAATTTTCTGTTGGAAATTTTCGGGCGTCGACCGGCCCTCGGTGATCAGATACCTGATGGGCGCGTTCATTCGCCGCGTCTGGGGTGTTCGTTCTTAAGCATGGCAACGCTTTTATTGAAGTTGAAGGCTTCCCAGAACGCGATCACTAGATTTGCCACGCCAAGACCGGTGATAGCTCCGCGAAACCAGTTGGATGAGACGGTGCGTTGGATGGACGGCATCCCGGACTTGTCTGCGATCAGGGCGAGGAAATAGTTATCGCTCCAATTGCCGAAAAGGACGTCCCACGGCGAGAGAATGAGATATGTGCCGAGCAATATGCAGAGCACGATAAAGAAAAAGACGGTAAGCCTTTCGACCATACCGTCAGATTATATCGAAGCATGTAGGTTAGGCAACCGCTATATCGCTACTGCGAGGTTTTTCATTCGTTCGCCGATGTCCCGGAAATCGATGTTTTCGGAATAGACCTGTTCGAAGTATTTTGCAGCATTCACAGCATCGCCGTCGGCCTCATACGCAACACCTAGTTCATACCAAACGCCGCGTCGCTCTTCGTCGCTGATATCGTAGGATTCGAGCGATCGGAGATGCCACTTTACAGCCAGGTTCGGCTTGCCCAGTTCCATAAAGCAATGACCGAGAAGGTTTGCACAATTAAAAAACCGCCGCGTACCGTCATTTGGCGAAACGAGATCGGCCGCGTCCTGAAACTCTTTGATCGCCTGTTCGAGCAAGCCCATTTCCTGGTAAGCGACGGCGGTCTGGTAGGGCGTTTCAAAGTCATTGTCGATCGCCGTTTCTCCGTCGATAAGGCCGAGCTCGCTTCGAAAGTCATCAAGGTCAAACGCGACAGTTATTGTTGGTTCGTCTTCGACGACCTCGATTTCCGGTTCGATAAATTCGACAGCTGCCGGCGACGACATCAGCAGCACAAGCTCGGAGATCTCCGGCCGCTCACCGAATTTCGATTTGAGTTCCTCGATCGCTTTAACTGCGAGGTCGGTGTAGCCGTTCTCGATATAAAACTTGATACTGTCGATCTCGGTTTGCAACGAATCAGTCGATCCTGCCTCGCCGCTAACGGTTGGTAACGCAGGTTCAGGCCGCTCGGCCGATGTTTCTCGCTCCGAAGTTTTGAAGCTTTCGTTCGAATGCTGTTCGGCCTCCACGTCGGTAACGATTCCGACAATAGCAAATTCATCGCTTTCGATAACTGCTGCGGCGACATCGCCGTTCGAACCATTCACGTCGAGCTTTTCTCGCACAAATCGCTTATCAAATACGCTTTCGGTTTCCACGTCTTCGGAAATGCCCAGTTCCTGGTGGATCTCGCGAAGCCGCGCTCGATATTTAGCATCCTGCGGCATGGCGACAACAAGCTGCGAAAGAGCAAAGCGTTCATCGTCGATCGAGCCTTCCGCCTTTGCGATCTCTGCCAACCGCTTAAGCGTATTTCGAAGATATTCGTCATCCTTTTGCCACACGCAGAAACGAGCAAGCAGCCGTACAACATCGAGTCGTCCGGGTTCGATCGTTTCGACTCGTTCAAGGCGTGTCTGAAGGTCAGGGGCCTGGCCGCCGACGATCATGTGCTCGGAAGCGATCGTAAGATTTCGCATCGCCGAATCGATATCTCCCTTCGAGATGTGCATTTCGGCGATATCGAGAGCTTTCAGATAATTTGTCGGCTCCGCTTCGAGCAGGCGGTTCAAAGCATTTTCCGCCTCAACAACATTGTCGGTCCGAATATGGGCGTCGATCAGGAAAGCAAGGAGATCGCGATTTCCGGGCTGCTCAATTATCAAGCCTTCGATATGGTCGATGACCTCCGCGTTTCGGCCGAGAGCGAGGTTGGCGTCCAAAAAACCACGCATTGCCTTGGGATGCTTCGGGTCAATGCCGAACGCTTTCGAGAACGCAGCGATCGCATCTTCATGTCGCGAAAACGCAGCGAACCGGGCACCTGCATTTGCAAACGCATCGGCGGCTTCATCGAGGCGTTCTTCCTGAAGAAACGCATCGGCGATCGTCAGGTAAACTTCGGTGTTGTTCGGGTCGAGTATCGCAACCTCGGTCCAGATCTCGAGAGCTTCGACACGGCGGCCTTGCTTGCTGTAATGTTCGGCAAGTGTCGAGTAGTGAGATTTCGCTTCTTTAAGGGAACCTTTTATCTTGTAAAGCTCGGCAAGCTTTTGCGTTACTTCGGGCGAGTTTGGCTGCAGGCGGGAGATCTTGTTGTAGATGGCTATCGCCTTTTGTGCAAAGCCTTGATTGCTGTAATGCTCAGCGACGGCGCGATAGCATTTTACGGCTGAAAAGCTGTCGGAGCCCTTTGCGTAAAGGTCTCCAAGCATGTTCAGCGTTACCATGTCGCGCGGGTCGTTTTCGACAACTTCGCGGTAAGCTTCGATGGCTTCACGAATCTTTCCCTGGGAAAGGAAACGCTCGGCGCTCCGCATGGCCTTTGATTTATCGAACATAGAGAGTGAACTATTGCCTGGGAAAATGGCAAACCAAATTTTTAGTTAGCTGCGAAGAGAGGAATGATGGTCTTTCACTGTGCGACAGCTGCAGGCCGAAGCGACTGAACCCGCAACGATTAAGGTAGCATGCTGACACAAAAAGTGTCAATCTGATTTATCATGTTTTGTCACTGTTTTACACCTGCCGTTTTTGATTTTTCACCTGTTTTTCCCTAATCTTAGGTCGGACTTCACGTTTTTATGAAGGGTTTGATCCTCGCCGGCGGAAAAGGCACCCGCCTCAGGCCGCTAACTGTTTTCACGCCCAAACCGATCGTTCCGGTGGTCAATAAGCCGTTTCTTCTCTATCAGATAGAGGTCCTTAAACAGGCCGGAATTACAGATATTACACTCTCGCTTAGTTACCAACCCGATAAGATCGAGGCGGCCCTGAATGACGTATCGGACCTGGGCGTCAACATCTCGTTTGTGACCGAACCACACCCAATGGGCACCGGTGGGGCATATCGTTTCGCGGCTTCTGCCGTAAATGACACGACTATCGTGTTTAACGGCGATATTTTGACGGATTGCGACCTTTCCAGCCTGATTCAGTTTCACAAAGATAAAAAGGCCGAGGCAACGATCGCTTTAACGCCGATAGAAGACCCTTCGAGATACGGATTGGTTATTACGGACGACGAGAACCGTGTAAAGGAATTTCTCGAGAAACCGAAAGTAGATGAACTCAACCGAAACGCTGTAAATACTATAAACGCCGGCTTGTATATCCTCGAGCCTTCAATTCTTGGTCTGATCCCGGAAGGCGAAAACCGGTCGTTCGAATACAACGTGTTTCCTGAGATGCTCGAAAAAAAAGTCCCATTTTTTGCATATATTTTTACGAGCGAGTATTGGCGAGACATCGGCACGCCTCAAAGTTACCTAAAGGCCCATCACGATACGATAAATGGCGTGTTAAATGGCGTTCGAATCGACCGCTCGGCTCGAGCCGATGTCGCGACAGCCGCCACAGTGGACCGCGTTTCCGTCCTCGGCGAAGGCTGTGTAATAAAACCGAGTGCGCGAATTTTGAATTCTGTTCTTGGCCCGGGGGTTCACGTTGAAGAAAAAGCGATCATAGAGAATTCGGTTATTTGGAGCCACACGCGTGTTTCCAGCTTTGCCGAGATCCGCAACGCGATCATCGGCCGCAGCTGTCACATTGGACGAAACGCAGTGGTTGGCGCTGACTCGGTTTTGGGTGACAAAGCCTCGATCCCCGATTATTCGAAAGTTTAAGTTTCGACAAAATGCCAGAGCTTCCCGAAGTCGAGATCGTAGTTCGCTGCCTCGACCAGATCCTGTCCGGCCGACGCATCGAAAGTGCAGAACTTCGTCGGCAAAGACTTGCCCCGGACATCACACCGAAAAAATTTGCAAACCGCCTTGCCGGTGCAAAGATCAACTTTGTTCATCGGCGCGGTAAGCATATTCTTTTTGATCTCGGCAACGGCCGCACCCTGATCACGCATCTGCGTATGAGCGGCCGATTCATTCTGCTTGATCTTGAACAGGACGAGCCAAAATTCACGCATGCCTCATTTCAACTGGAAGGCGGCGATCGGCTCGTTTTTCAGGATCAGAGACACTTCGGGTTGATGAAGATAGTTGAGACGAGTCGATTGTTTGAAGCGAAGGAACTTGCGAAGCTCGCGCCCGAACCCTTTTCAGATGAATTCAGCGACGAGTATTTTCGCAAACTTTTAAAAGGCACAAATCGAATCATCAAGATGCTTTTGCTTGATCAAGCACGTGTCTGCGGCGTCGGGAATATTTACGCGTCTGAGGCACTCTTCATCGCCGGGGTTCGGCCGACCGCCCGTGCAAACGCAGTGTCAGGGAAAAAAGCCATTGCACTTCGCAACGCGATCGTTCAGGTAATGAACGAAACCCTGGAGCTCGGAGCGAACGTTCTGTTGGATCGCTCAAATATCGGGGGAAATATTTACGGTCCTGATTCTGACGGAGATTGGCGTGTCTATGGTCGGGAAGGTGAGCCCTGCCCGAAATGCGAAACGCCAATAAGACGGGTGGTTCAGGCGACACGCTCAACATATTATTGTCGAAGCTGTCAGAGATAGCTTTTCAGCTTTTCAAACGCATTATTGGTTGGAGGTTTTGCATGTGCAAACGACTCGTCCCTGGACTGACTTTGATATTAATTTTTGGATCAATGATCTCCGCGAACTCTGGATTTTGTGCTTGCTGCGCCGAACCGGGAATGTATGCGATCTGGACTACCAAGCCCGAGAAGTACATAGTCGACATCTTGAAACAGGTCGAATTTGATAAACAGGCCTTTCTCTTTATGACTGAGGCCGGTTTTGACAGCATTAAGGGCCTCTCTTCGATCGAAAAAGATTTTGACGATCCATCGTGGGCAGCGACGCCCGGCGATTTCGACCTGGTCAATGCATTCAATGGCAAGGTCTGGACATTTACGTTCAAGACTCCAACAGGCAAGACCGGCACGCTCAGGTTACCGATGCCAACGCAATTGGTCATGTTTAAAGTTGATATTCACGATGGCAGCGACCAGGGAAACGGACCGCTCCTTTACAAGGAAATTCGTTTCAAAGGAACTGTTTCGTCCGGGTCAGGTTTTTTGGGCGGAAGCATTCTTAATCCAACAACCTATTTCCTGGTTTTCCAAGGCCGAGGTAATGGCTGTGATGAAGTTTCGGATTTTCGCAACTTCAATCTCGAGATAACAGGTAAAAAGGCCAATTATCAGTTTTACGGTAAGCTCAAAACTGGAAACGGAGGCGCTTTGAAAGAACGGTAGGTTTATCGCTCTTGACACTCCAATAATTAAGTCGCATCATTGCGGGATAGTAATCGTGGTGAGTTATTGCGACTTGCGACCACGTAAAATAAACTGCTAAACAGCTTACGGACAAAACGTTTTCTTAAAAAGTCTCGCTGTTTGGCGAGATTTTTTGTTTCTCTTGTCGTCCATCGTTGCTAATATCTGGCAACGATCGACGAACATCTGTATGAAAGACTTTCGCGAGATCCTTGAATCCGAGCACGTATATGTCTTCGATGGTGCGGTAGGCACGCGGCTTTACGACAAAGGTGTTTACATCAATCGCAGTTACGACGAGCTAAATCTAACCGCGCCCGACCTTGTCCGCGAGGTCCACGAAGAATACCTGAAAGCCGGTGCCGAGATCATCGAAACAAACACTTTCGGCGCTACGCGGCATAAGCTTCAACCATATGGCCTCAAGAGCAGGGTTAGGGAGATCAACGCAGCTGCTGTAAGGATCGCAAGAGAAGCTGCCGGCGACCGCGCTTTTGTTGCAGGAGCAATCGGGCCGTTAGGACTTCGTATCGAACCGTTCGGCCCCACGTCTTTCGACGAAGCGAAGGAAATGTTCCAGGAGCAGGTCGAAGGACTTCTCGAGGGCGGCATCGACCTTTTCGTGCTCGAAACGTTTTCCGAATTGTCCGTGATCGAACAGGCGATTCGTGCAGTGCGCGAGCTTTCCGACCTGCCGATAATCGCTCAGATGGCGATCCAGATGGACGGAAACACGACTTTTGGAACAACGCCCGAAACGTTCACGGCTCGCCTTAATGAGCTCGATGTCGACGTAATCGGCTTGAACTGCGGCATGGGCCCAAATCACGTGCTCACCGCACTTGAGAAGATGCGCCCGTTAACGTCGAAAAAGCTCTCGGCCCAGCCAAATGCCGGCCTTCCGCGCGATGTTCAGGGCCGGCAATTTTATATGGGCTCGCCGGAGTACATGGCCGAGTTTTCGCGGCGCTTCGTTCAGGCCGGCGCGAAATTTGTCGGCGGTTGTTGCGGCACGACGCCGACGCACATAAAACTCATTGCCGAGGCGATCCGATCGGTCAGCCCGCGCCAAGCGATCAGCGAGGCAAGAAAAGATAGCGCGAGGGTTGCCGAGCTTACGCCGATCGACGTTCAGGTCGTACCGGCAGAGGAACGTTCAAATTGGGGTCGAAAAATTGCCCGCGGTGAGTTTGTAACGTCTGTCGAGGTGCTTCCGCCGAAAGGATGCGACGCCCAAAAGACGCTCGATTCGATCCGCTTACTAAAAGAAGCAGGCGTCGATGGCGTGAATATTCCCGATGGCCCGCGAGCTCAGACGCGAATGTCGGCGCAGGCAACCGCCGTACTGGTAGAACGCGAGATCGGCATCGAGGCAGTGCTTCATTATTGTTGTCGCGACCGAAACCTGCTCGGGATGATGTCGGACCTGCTCGGCGCCGCTGCGCTCGACCTCCACAATCTGCTTATCATCACAGGTGATCCGCCGAAAATGGGCCCGTATCCGGACGCGACCGCCGTATTTGATATCGACGCGATCGGATTGACGAACATGGTCAACAAGTTGAATCACGGCGTTGACATCGGCAACAATCCGATCGGCAAGCCCACCGCTTTCTCGATCGGAGTTGGTGTGAATCCAGGTGCGGTAAATCTTGAAGAAGAGATCCGCCGTTTCGAATGGAAGGTGGAAGCCGGTGCCGAATATGCGATAACGCAGCCGGTTTTCGACACGAACCAGCTTCGCATTTTTCTCGATAAGATCTCGCATGTCCGCATCCCGATAGTCGCCGGTATATGGCCGCTTATCTCATACCGCAATGCTGAGTTCATGCACAACGAAGTGCCTGGCGTAAATGTCACTCCCGACATCCTTGAGCGTATGCGCGTTGCATCGGAAAAAAGCAAAGAACACGCACGCGACGAAGGCATCGCGATCGCACGCGATTCATTACTGGAAGTACGCGATCTAATCCAGGGCGTCCAGGTTTCCGCTCCGTTCGGCAACGTGAAATACGCCTTACAGGTTTTCGATGTGCTTGAATCGTTCCAAACTGCTTCCAATAAGAATTCCTGACTGTATTCCAGACAACGTTTGAATCTGACGCGGCTGAACGTATCATTGGGCAAACGCATGAATGCCCGGATGTTTAAAACTTCACTGGACGCTGCTGCGAGATCTTTTTGTTTCGCAACTTTGTTGCTTGTTACCCAGACT
>JBJMGN010000168.1:0-10464 GCA_045807885.1 Pyrinomonadaceae bacterium
GAAGAGCACATGGCGACGCGCACGCGAGCAGGTTTGTTCGATGTTTCGCACATGGGCGAGATCTGGGTCGAGGGCGAGGACGCGATCGAGTTTGTGAACCGGCTTACGACGAACGACGTCACAAAACTCGTCGACGGCCAGGCGCATTATTCCGCATTGCCCAATGAAAAAGGCGGCGTTGTGGACGATCTGCTCGTTTACCGTTTCGACGTCGATAAGCTGCTTTTGGTCGTAAATGCGGGAACCACTGAAAAAGATTGGGCTTGGATAACTTCCCATAAAAAAGACGAGAACATTACCCTTACGAACGCAAGCGCCGACTATTGCCAGATCGCGATCCAGGGCCCGAAGGCGATCGAAATTTTGCAGAAATTGACCGATACCGAGCTCGAGCCGATCAAGTATTACCATTTCACCACCGGCAAGGTCGACGGTGTCGAAGCCATAATCTCGCGAACCGGGTATACCGGCGAGGACGGTTTTGAAGTGTACGCCGACGCACAATTTGCCGAACAGCTTTGGAACAAAATGCTCGAGACCGGAAAGGACGAAGGAATAACACCGTGCGGGCTCGCGGCAAGGAACACGCTGCGGCTTGAATCCGCAATGTCGCTCTACGGTCACGAACTCGGCGATGATATTTCGACATATGAAGCGAATCTGGGCTGGATCACAAAGCTGGACAAGGGCGACTTCATAGGCAAGGAACCGCTGGCGGGTCTTAAAGCGAACGGCCTGAAACGAAAGCTCGTCGGTTTTGAGATGAAGGAGCCGGGCATTGCACGTGACGAATTTGACGTTTACGTAAACGACGAGAAAGTTGGCGTCGTGACTTCCGGTTCACCCGCGCCGTTCCTGAAAAAGAACATCGGCCTCGCTTTCGTCCCGCCCGAATTTGCAAAAATCGGGCAGGAAATTAGAATTGATGTAAGAGGTAAAAAGCTTTTGGCCGAGATCGTCCCGACGCCGTTTTATAAGCGTCAGAAATAGCGATGGATGACGCCTTGCCTTGCTCGAAGTGCGGCGGAAAGATGCGTCGCGGTTTTATCGCCGAGAAAACCGACCACCACACGATGATCGCCTCGTGGGTCGATGGCGAGCCGGTGAATGCGGAGATCTTCGGATTGAGGGGCGTTAATGTGGACGTCCGCAACCGAAATCAGTTTCCCGTGCGGTCGCTGCGATGCGATCAGTGCGGTTTTTTAGAGCTTTACGCTATCTAGTTTTTTGTCCAAACAAATCTTATGGCAAACATCCCTGAAAATTTACGTTACAGCAAAGACCACGAGTGGATCTCTGCGGACGGAGAAACCGCGACGATCGGCATAACCGATTACGCACAGCACAGCCTCGGCGACGTCGTCTACATCGACATGCCTCGAGTGGGCGACAAGCTTGCCGCTCACGAAGCGTTCGGTTCGGTCGAATCCGTGAAGGCGGTTTCCGAGGTGTTCACGCCGATCGCCGGCGAGATCATCGAGGTGAACGAAGGCCTTAACGACACGCCCGAAAAAGTGAACAGCGACCCGTATGGCGACGGTTGGTTCGTGAAGATCAAGATGGAAAATCCGAACGGCGTCGACGCAATGCTTTCGTCCGAAGAATACGACGAATACTTATCAACAATTGGTTAATGCAAAGTGCACAATGCAAAATGTCGGAGGTTTCCCGGTTCTGCATTTTGCATTTTTGCATTTTGCATTGTGAATTGAAATAAATGAGATATATACCTAATTCGCCCGAGGAACGTGCAGAAATGCTCGAATCTATCGGGCTTTCAAGCGCTGACGAGCTTTTTCGCTCGATCCCTTCCGACGTTCAGCTCAACCGCAAACTAAATGTAACCGACCCGCTCGCGGAGCCGGAAGTGATCGCTGCATTGGAAGAAATGGCGGCCAGAAATACTGCTGCGACAAAGCCGTCGTTTCTCGGCGCCGGTGTTTATTCACATTTTTCTCCGACCATCGTCGATCATCTGATCCAGCGGTCGGAGTTTTTTACGTCATACACACCTTATCAGCCTGAGATCTCGCAAGGGACCCTGCAGTACATTTTCGAGTTTCAAACGCTGATCTGCCAACTCACCGGAATGGAGGTCGCCAACGCCTCTATGTACGACGGCTCGACCGCAATGGCCGAAGCATACCTGATGGCTCAGCGCGTCACCCGTCGAAATAAGATCGTCGTTGCGCGTTCCGTTCATCCGGAGTATCGCGAGGTTGCTAAAACATATACTCAGCACGGCGATGCGGATATTGTCGAGGTCAATTTTGACGAAGCGTCGGGTCGATTGGCCGACCTTTCCGTACTTGATGATACGACCGCGGCTTTGGTAGTTCAGTCGCCGAATTTCTTTGGCTGTATCGAAGATCTGAAAGCTCTGGCCGATTCAGCACACGCCGTTGGCGCATTGCTTGTCGTGGTTGTGACAGAAGCGATCTCGTTCGGCCTGCTCAAATCACCAGGGGAATGCGGAGCGGATATCGTCGTCGGCGAGGGCCAGTCATTCGGCATCCCGATGAGCTTCGGCGGCCCGCACGTCGGACTCTTTGCTACGCAGGAAAAGTATGTTCGGCAGATGCCCGGCCGGCTTTGCGGCGTCGCCTACGACAAGAACGGCAATCGTGGCTTTGTGCTTACGCTTTCGACGCGTGAGCAACATATTCGCCGCGAAAAAGCAACCTCGAACATTTGCACCAATCAGGGCCTGATCGCCCTTGCAGCGACCATTTATATGGAGGCGATGGGCAAAAAAGGACTCCAGGAAGTTGCCGAGCAAAACGCGCGGAAAGCTGCGTACGCAAAGCAGAGGATAGCTGCTATCGACGGCTTCTCGATCCCCTTTTCCGCACCGACCTTTAATGAATTCGTGGTTCGCGGGCCGAAGCCTGCGACAGAGGTATTGGAGTCGGTCCGCAGCGAAAACGGCATCATAGGAGGTCTCGCCCTGTCGAAATATTACGGCGGCCGGGAAAACGAATTCCTCGTTTGCGTGACCGAAACACTATCAAAGAATCGGATCGAGGATCTGGCCGCTGCGTTGGCAAATGTTTGATAATTTCGATCTCTACGAATTCGTCAAATCGCTTTCGATCGCGGGTTGGGTGGTAATTATCGCGGCTATGATCGCGGTGATCTACGTTTTGTCGAAAGGAACAGAAGCGCTGGTAACGAAAAAGTGTCCGTTCTGCGAGAAACGGATACCAAAGCGGGCAAACGAGTGCACGTTCTGCAAGAAAGCCGTCGGTTAGCACATGAGCTATTTGTTCGATTACGGCGAATTCCTGATCTGCTTCGCGCCGGTTTTCTTATTCATCGCAGCCATTTTTGCGGCGTTGGTTTGGAATAACTTGCCCTCGCGGGAGATAAAGAAAGGCGAAGTTATCGGCAGCGGCGATGAAGAATGATATTCGGTTCGACGGAAATTCTGATCTGCATCGTGCCGCTGTTTCTGGTTATTGCGATTCTGGGGATCTGGCTTTTCATCCGGAAAGAAAACGACGAAGACGGAGGAGACTGATATGCAAATCAAAACAGCATTAGACCGCAGAAGTTTTCTTGCGTCCGTAGGCAAGGGCGTCGGCCTCGCCGCATTGTCGTCTGCAACCGTCGCTTCTTTGCTCCAGAATATCGTCGCTGCCGGAAAATCGGTCGATCACCTTTCGCCGATCGAGGCGGCTCTCGACGAAGACTACTGGGCAACGATCCAACAGGCTTTCTCAGTAACCCGCGGCATCATCAACCTCAACAACGGCGGCGTCAGCCCCAGCCCGCGAATGGTGACTGAGGCATTCGTACGATACACATGGCAGCAGGAAGACGCGACCGCCTACACGATGTGGCAGATCCTCGAGCCGCAATCGGAGACCATTCGAACGGGGCTCGCCGAGGTATTCGGCTGCTCATCCGAAGAGATCGCGATCACGCGAAACGCTTCTGAATCGCTCGAAATTCTGCTGATGGGAATGGATTTCAAATCCGGCGACGAAATTTTAACAACAACCCAGGACTATCCCCGGATGCTAACGACGTTGAAACAGCGGGAGATGCGAGAAGGGTTGAAACTGAACTTGATCAAGATCCCCATCGCTCCGAGCAATGTCGATGATATCGCTGCAGCATTCGAGCGTGCCGTTACACCGAAAACAAAACTGAGACTCGTCTCACACCAAATAAATCTCACCGGCCAGATACTTCCGGTCCGCAAAGTGTGCGAGATGGCTCGTTCGAAAGGCATCGAATCGATCGTCGACGGCGCTCATGCGTTTGCCCAATTCGATTTCAAACGCGACGATCTGCAATGCGATTACTATGGCACTTCCCTGCACAAATGGATCTACGCGCCAAAGGGTACGGGAATGCTTTATGTCCGAAAGGAAAAGATACCTAAGATATGGGCCCTAATGGCGTCCGAGGGACAGAACAAGAACGACATTCGAAAGTACGAGGAGATCGGAACACATTCGGCGGCAATGCGTTTGGCGATCGGCGAAGCGATCCTGTTTCATAACGCCCTCGGCGGCAAGAGAAAGGAAGAACGTTTGCGATATTTGTCGCGATATTGGATGAACAATTTAAAGGCGGTGCCTAAGGTCGGGTTCAACACATCATTTGATCCGAAACAGTCGTGTGCGATCGCGAATTTTAAGGTCGAAGGCGTTGACCCTGTCCAGCTTGGCAGCTATCTGATGGCGAAACACAAGATCTTCACGACGCCAATCGTGCACGACGAATTCACCGGCATCCGAATTACGCCGAATGTTTACACGACGCTCTGGGAGCTTGACCGTTTTTGCGATGTCGTCGCAGACGTCGCTCGGAAGGGTTTGCCGAAAGCGTAATGGCGATATTTGAAAAGCATTTTGAGGCCGGATGGCGCGATGTTGATCCGAACGGCCATGTCGCAAATATGGCGTATCTGGAGTATGCGGTCGATACGCGCGTAGCGTTCTTTGATTCATGCGGATTTCCGCCTCACAATTTTTTGAAAAACGGTTTCGGCCCGGTGATAAAAACCGACTTTGCCGAATATTTCCGCGAAGTTCGAATGCTCGAGACATTGACCGTGACCATGGAGAACGGGGGATTTGCGGCCGACGGGTCGCGGTTCAGAGTGGTGAATAACATCTACAAAGCCGGCCGTGAGTTGGCAGCACGCGTTGTGAGTATCGGTGGATGGCTTTCGCTGAAAGAGCGAAAACTGATCGAACCCCCGGAGATCATAAAAAGTGCCTGGGCAACGCTCGAGAGAACCGAAGATTTTGAAGAATTGAGATCAAGCTTAAAGAAATAGTTTATGTCGATAAAGAAAGTTACAAATCATCCCACACAGAACGAGTCATTGATATTCGAACGTTCGCAAACGGGCCGGATCGGCTATCGCCTGCCAAAACTCGACGTTGAGGAAACTAACATCGACGAGATCATTCCCGCTGAATTACGGCGTGATGACGACCTTGGCGGCGTGCCCGAGGTCAGTGAGGTCGATGTCGTTCGTCATTTTACGAGAATGTCGACGTGGAATTTCTCCATCGACCTGGGAATGTACCCGCTCGGCTCCTGCACGATGAAATACAATTCGCGGCTGAATGAAAAGGTCGCGCGAATCGCCGGTTTCGCAAACCTGCACCCTCTTGCACCCGAAGAGGAATCACAAGGTGCGCTTGAGCTGGTCTATAAGCTTCAGCAGGATCTTTCTGAGATCACCGGGTTGCCAGGTGTTTCGCTTCAGCCTGCTGCCGGCGCCGCGGGCGAAATGACCGGTGTGATGCTCATTCGCGCGTTTCTCGACAAACGCGACGGTGAAGCTTCGAAAGAACGTCGGGTAATGCTGATACCCGATTCCGCTCATGGAACCAATCCTGCGTCAGCTGCGCTTGCGGGCTTCACCGTGAAATCCATACGTTCAACAAGCGAAGGCTTGACTGACATGGATCATCTTCGCGAGCTCTGCGACCAGGGCGGCGTTGCAGGCGTCATGTTCACGAATCCAAATACAGTCGGCATTTTCGAAAAGAACATAAAAGAGATCTGCAAAATCGTTCATGCGGCCGGCGGACTCGTGTACATGGATGGGGCAAATATGAATGCGCTTGTCGGCGTTGCGCGTCCCGGCGATATGGGCGTCGACGTTATTCATTTGAATTTGCATAAAACATTCTCGACTCCACACGGCGGCGGTGGCCCGGGATGCGGTCCTTGTTTATGTTCTGCCGAGCTGGACGAATTCTTACCGGTTCCACGCGTAGAAAAAAGTGGTAACACCTATCGATTGAATTACGACAAACCGAATTCGATCGGCCGTGTGAAGGCATTTTTCGGAAACTTTGGAATGATGGTCCGCGCGCTTTCGTACATTTACACTCACGGCGCCGAGGGGTTAAAAGAGGCAACAGAAACAGCAGTCTTAAATGCTCGTTATGTCTCGGAAAATCTCAAGGATACTTACGATAAGCCATTTGAGTCCGACTGCATGCATGAGGCGATCTTTTCGCACAAGAACCAGTCGAAGAAAGGTGTTGTGACGCTGGACATCGCGAAGCGACTTATAGATTACGGCTTTCATCCACCGACGGTTTATTTCCCGCTCGTGGTCGAGGGGGCAATGTTGATCGAACCGACCGAATCGGTAGGCCGGGCGGATCTCGACGCCTTTATCGAAGCAATGAAGGATATCGATCGCGAAGCGAGCGAGAACCCGCAGTTGGTAGTTGACGCTCCGCATTCAACCCGCATCGGCCGGCTCGACGAGGCAACCGCTGCACGAAAACCGGTTCTCCGCTGGAAGCCAGATATGGAATCGTCAGCGAAAGCCGCCTGAGCCGAAGGCCTTGACTTCGACGCTTTTAATTTACACGCGGCCGCGAGTACTGTTCGCGGCCTTTTTTTCAGAAACCAACTTTTGACGTGAAGATCGCGACCAAACTGATCCGATATTTTTGCATGGCTGTTTGGCTTAGCATCATCGTCATTGGCATCTCTGCGTATTTAATAAGCCCGTCGTCTTTCGCAGCAGAAAATATTGCAGCGTTTCTCAGGGAGTTTCACGGCTCGATCTGGATAGTCTATTTACTTCTTTCCGCTTTGCGCGGCTTCACGCTTTTGCCGAGCACGCCGCTAGTGTTGGCGGGCACGATGCTTTATCCGCAGGAGCCCATTATTGTTTTGATAATTTCGCTGCTTGGTATCCTGATCTCGTCGAGCATGATCTATTGGTTCTCAGACCTGCTGGGCTTCGACGAGTATTTCGAAGCGAAAAAGCCGCGACACGTCGAAAAAATAAAAATGAAGCTCGAACATCCGCTTGGGCTCGGATTCGTCGCCCTTTGGGCATTTTTTCCGCTGGTGCCGACAGATGCGGTGTGCTATGTTGCCGGGTCGATCCGGATGCATTTTACGAAATTCATTGCTGCGGTTTTGCTCGGCGAATTCATCCTTTGCTGCATTTACGTATTTGCCGGCGGACAGATATTTGGAATGCTTTTATAGCTTGACTTTCCGACGGTTTCGATTACATTTAACACACACAACGGGAACAGATCGGGAGGGTTACGAAGTATCGCTGGCATCGCGCTATTTTTGGCGTAATGCGGGAGCTCAATATGATAAAGAAAATTCTTATTGCTATTATTCTGGTCGCGTTGGTCCTGGTCGTTGGTGTGGCCATCGCCGCATTCGTCTCTCCGACCGATTTCAAGGTAGAACGCGCTGTGACGATCAACAGGCCGAAGGCCGAGGTCTTTAATTACGTGAAGCTCCTGAAAAATCAGAACGAATGGGGTCCATGGTATAAAAAGGACACGAACATGACATTAGCGTCGCGAGGGACCGACGGCACCGTTGGATACGTTGCGACGTGGGAAAGCAAGAACGATGATGTCGGTGCCGGCGAACAGGAGATCAAACGGATAGTCGAGGGCGATCGAATCGATACCGAGCTTCGGTTTTCGAAGCCGTTCGAATCGAAAAGCGATGCTTATATGCTCACAGAAGCTGCCGGAGAAAATCAGACAAAGGTGCGTTGGGGGTTTTCTGGCTCTATGCCGCGGCCGCTGAATTTGATGATGGTAATGATGGATATGGACAAAGCGGTCGGCAAGGATTTTGAAGATGGATTAACCAACCTGAAGACGATTATGGAGAAACAGTAATTCAGGTTACAGAAGCCGCCCGTCCAACAGGTCGAATATTGTATTGCGCGAAACGCCCGATGGGGCTATAATCCGCGCGTAAACCCATTCCGCCGCCGATCCCTGATTCGACGACGAAATTCTTTTGGAGGCCCATTCGATGTATCTCTTCGGAAGAAATATTCTCGTTACAGTTTCTTTCTTTTTAGTCGCAATTTCTGGTTTGCTGCTTGTGCCTGCTTCGGCAAGCGGTCAGGCTGTCGCGCAAAACAATGTCGCAACGGCCGATGCCGCCCCAAAATCGGGGCATTGGGCATACCGCAGCGTTTCTATCGGCATGAAAACCGACGAGACGCGTAAAGCGCTTGGCAACCCGAAAGAAAAGGCTGACGACCAGGATCTTTACATGTTCACCGATGATGAACTTGCACAGATCTATTACGATGCAAGCCATGCCATTTCTGCGATCTCTATCACTTACTACAACGATTTGAAAAAAGCACCCACAGCAAAAGATGTATTGGGTGAAGATGCTGCGCCCAAACCGGATGGCTCGGTTTTTAAGACAGTGCGATTCGCGAAGGCCGGTTATTCGGTTTCCTACAGCAAGACCGCTGGGAGCTCCCCTAGCGTAAGCATCACTTTCCAGAAGCTGTAAAGTTTCACAACTCGTTTGTTTCAAAAACGCGGTTCTACTAGAATTCATTCCAGAACCGCGTTTTTATTTTTTTGCCCATTTTTAACGAAATATGACTTTAATTGGAATTCCGAGAGAGATCCATCCGGGCGAAAAGCGCGTTGCCGCCACTCCGCAGACGATACTTAAATTAAAAAAACTTGGCTTCGACGTTGCGGTAGAATCGGGCGCGGGCGACGCGATCAATTCCAGCGACGCAGAATATCAAGAGGCCGGGGCATCGATAATTTCGGGTGCCGCGGAGCTTTGGTCGGCTTCGGACGTGGTCATAAAGGTGAGGCCGCCGGAGGAAAACGAGGCCGCTCTAATTCGTGAAAACGGTTGGCTGGTCGGATTTATATGGCCGGGGCAAAACCGGGACGTTGTTGATCGACTTGCTAAGAAGCAGACAACGGTCTTTGCGATGGACAGCGTTCCGCGCATCACTCGCGCCCAGAAGATGGACACGCTCTCGGCGATGGCGAACATTGCCGGCTATCGGGCCATCATTGAAGCCGCGAACAACTTCCCTAGATTTTTCACCGGACAAATAACGGCTGCCGGCCGCATCGACCCCGCAAAGGTCTTGGTGATCGGCGCCGGCGTTGCCGGGCTTTCTGCTATAGGGGCGGCAAAGGGATTAGGTGCGATCGTTCGCGCTTTTGATCCGCGTTCGGCAACCAAGGACCAGGTCGCATCGATGGGCGCCGAATTTCTCGAGGTAAATCTCAAAGAGGAAGGCGAAGGCAAAGGCGGTTACGCCAAGGAAATGTCGGACGAGTTTCTAAAGGCCGAGATGGCGCTCTTCGCACAACAGGCGATGCAGGTCGATATCATCGTCACGACCGCCTTGATCCCGGGCAAGCCGGCACCCAAGTTGATAACACAGGGCATGGTCGAATCGATGAAGCCCGGTTCCGTTATCGTCGATCTGGCGGCGGAACAGGGCGGCAACTGCGTGCTCACCGATCCCGGACGCATCGTTCATCACAAAGGTGTGACGATCATCGGGTTTACAGATCTTCCGTCCAGAATGGCGTCGATGTCGAGTCAGCTATACGGCGCGACTGTGACTGCGTTACTTGAAGAATTGCAGGACGACAACGGCCAGCTGCACGTCGATCTCGATAATGAGGTCGTTCGCGGTGCAATAGTCCTGCACGAAGGCAAAATGATGTGGCCGCCGCCACTCCCGCCTGCACCGCCCGAACCCGGAGTTCCTACCAAAAGCACGGCTTCGGTTGCTGCGGTTGCCAAGAAGCGCTCCGGGGGGCACGGACATGACGAAGGCACAGGCGTCAGCCCGTGGCTGCTCGCGGTCGCTGCATTGATCATGGTCGGCTTGGCGTTCGTGATACCGCCCAAAGCCGAAACCGCTGGTGGCGACTTCCTTGGGCACCTAACGGTTTTTATTCTCGCGATCTTCATCGGTTTCCAGGTCGTGTGGAATGTAAAACCGGCATTGCACACGCCCCTAATGAGCGTAACAAACGCTATCAGCGGCATCATCCTCGTCGGCGGAATGCTGCAGCTAACATCGTCGTCGCTGAACCTGACCGTCATCCTCGGCGCCATCGCGGTTCTTATCGCCGCGATTAATATCGCCGGCGGATTTTTGGTCACGAACCGGATGTTAGGAATGTTTAGAAAATGATGCAC
>JBJMGN010000169.1:0-5423 GCA_045807885.1 Pyrinomonadaceae bacterium
CCGGATACTACAAGATATGCGTTATTCGGGACGTAATAGGTCCGGAAGAAGCTCTTCACGTCGTCAAGCGAAGCGGCGGAAAGGTCGGCCATCGATCCGATGACGGAATGATGATACGGGTGTCCCTCGGGATATATGATCTCATCGATGCGCTCGTCCATGGTCCCGTACGGCTGATTGTCAACACCCTGCCGCCGTTCGTTCTTCACCACATCGCGTTGATTATCCAGCTTTGTCTGATCCATCGCCTCGAGCAGGCCGCCCATTCGATCAGCCTCGAGATAGAGCGCTCGTTCGAGTAGGTTTGACGGCACAACTTCGTAGTAAAACGTTCTGTCCTCGGTCGTATTTCCGTTCACGTTGGCCCCCATCTTGATCACGGCACTGAGATAATCGGAGCTGTAATTCTTCGAACCTTGAAACATCATGTGCTCGAAAAGATGAGCAAAACCCGTACGACCCGGCGCCTCGTTTTTGGAGCCCACGTGGTACAAAACGTTTACCGAAACGATCGGTGTTGAATGGTCGGGATGAAGAATGACGTGCAGGCCGTTCTTTAGCGTATATTCCTGCACTGTGATCGGCGGCAATTTATCGGTTTTCTGTGCGGAAGCTGCTAGCGAAAATGCAGCTATCAGCAGTAGAAACCCGGCGAGGATCTGTTTGAATCGCATTTCTAACTCCTTTTGGTTTTCATAATAATGAACGCGGAAAACGGCCTCGATAATCATCTATGACCGTACCGGACCGTTAGACGTCTTTCTCAGTATTCTATCGCATTTACGCCGAAGACGGCTTTACGGGGGCAAGCGTCACAATTTTTTCGCGTTTTGAGACCATTACGCCTCCGGGTTTTTCCATGGTGATTGCGAAGGCTTTTGGGCCGCGGGCGCGAAGTTTGGCGTCGATCGGAATGATGATCTCGCCGTCGGCGTTGACGTCAAAAATGCCGCCGTCGATCGGGGTTTTTTCGTCCTGCGTTTCGTCGAAAATCCAGAGCTGATAGGTGTATTGCGCCGTATCATTTTTCGGCAGGTTGCGGAATCGCATATAGCCTTCCTGCTTCGAATCGCTCCAGACGACGTCGCCGTCGACACCGAGGCCTTTGACATTGCCGGCGCCCCATTCGGCCTTGACGACGTCGGCGGCGCTCGCCATAAGGCGTTCGCGCATCTGGTCCGGCGCGGGTTTTTCCGGAACCGGGGTTGGTGTCGGCGGAACGCTGGCACGATCAACACTTCGGTTCTGCAAAACATTAACCGCCAGTACAATACACGCTAGGGCCGCGGCGACCCACCCGAGCCAGCCCCAAAGCGGCATCGAAGGCTTCTCGGTTTCTTTTACCGCCGGAACGGTCGGAGCATTGGCTACATTTTGACCCGCAAAAAACTCGTCGGCCCGCGCAAGTATCTCGGCTTTCAATCGGTCCGGCATCGTTTCAGCAGCGGGCACCGCCGACATCGATATCGCGGCCGCCGTCATTTCAAGCGAAAAAAGATCCACCGGAGCTTGAACGGTCCGTTCCAAATCGTTCAATTCGCGTGATTCGTCTTCGGTAAGCCCCTCGACCGCTTTTTTGCAAAGGAGGTCCAGCAGCCGTTCTTCCATTTCTTCGTTCATCCGGACACCTCCTTCATAGATCTACCTTCACCAAAACCTAAAATTTCCCTCGCCTGTAATAGCCCGCGGCGTGCATGCGTCTTCACCGTTCCCAGCGGCATTCCGGTAGCTTCCGATATCTCCTGGTGCGACATCCCCTGAATCATCGAGAGCTGAAGCACCTGTCTCTGCTCGGGCCGCAACTCTTCCAGTGCCTTGAACGCCTCGCGTCCCTCGACTAGCGTCTGAAGCTCACCGCCGGAACTTCCCGCCGGCTCCGTCAAAATATCCTCGATTGAATCCGCTGAAATCCGTCGTCGAGAAAAGCGGATCTTATCGATCAGTCGCCGGCGTGCGATCATCGCCACGAAAGTAGTCTCAGATGCCTGGGCGGGATCAAAACGCGCTGCATTTTTCCACACGTCGACAAAGATCTCTTGAACCGCATCTTCGGCCTCCTCAGTGTTCCGGAGCATTCGCCGGGCCAGCGACCAGACGAGGCCGCCGTATGCCTTCAGGCAGTCCTGCACGGCGTTCTGATCACCGTCAGCGATGCGTTTTAAGATAGTCACTCAGGATCGGTGGTTTATTTCCATTAAGCTAACTTATTTGCAACGCTTCCGCAATCATATTTAACGACGGTTCTCATCATACAAGAGCGCCGTAAAACATCAGTTAGGAATTCGCGAATCGCGCAGTTTTGGTTTCAAGCCAGGCGTCGCCTAAACATCGAAATGATATACAAGATCAGAAGCAGAAAAGTGGTAAGTGCAGAGATGAGGCAAAACTGGCAGAAAGCTCCGATCACAAACGCCTGAAGGTAAATAAGCCAGCAGGTAACTACGGCCATAATTGCCGCCTGTATTCCAAAAAGCCTCCACATCAGCCGATTTCCGTACGCAGCGAGGATCGCAAGCGAGAAAGCTGCAAAATAAGCAACTGCTCCAAAAGCGGCCGTCGGAACGCCGGCATATTCCGCGTATTGACTAGTGAGGACCGTTTCGCAGCCTTCAATAATGCTGCAGGGGACAGGAGTGGCCGTATAGTAATGGACCGTCAGATAAACGGCATCTGCGAGCCCAACGAGCGCGATAAACGCTGCAGCGAACGGAATCCAGCGGCTGGGCGTCGAACCAGAGCTTTCATCTGATCCGATCATTTGCTTCCGTTACTGGAATTTGCCGTTGCACTCACCGGCGCTGGCTGCTGGGCCGCTTGCTGAGGCGCGACAGCCGCCTGCATTTCGGCATCGATAATTCGCTTCATTCCCGCCACAGTGACCTCGGCATATGGCACCGGTTTATTGTTCACAATAACGGTCGGCGTAGAGGATATAGCGAGAGCCTTGCCTCTTGCCATGTCCTGATCAACGCGCATCTTGGCTTGCATCCCTGAGACGTCCGCCTTAAATTTTTCGACGTCAAGCCCGATCTTTTGCGCATACTCAGCGAAAATATCGCGGTAGTTGGGATTGACCGACCACGTCGCCTGATTTGTAAAAAGCTGTTCCTGCATTAGCCAGAATTTGGCCGAATTTTGTAGGCCCGCAGCCTCCGCCGCCACCGCTGCATCGTAAGCCTTATCGTGCATTTGTAGCGGGAAATTACGGTAAACAAAACGGAAATTAGGATTGCCGGAATACGCCTTTAGAACGTCCTTCAACACAGGATACGAGGCAGCGCATGAACCACACTGGAAGTCCGCAAATTCTTCCACAACAACCAAAGCAGTCGGAGCGCCGACAGCATTTGGAGGGGTTGCGCCCGCCGGTGCGTTTGCCGTGTTCATTGTAGGCCGCGGAACAGGCGTGCCATTCGCCTGGGCCTGTTTATTCGCAGGCGGCGTGGCAGACGAGCGGTATAGTACAAATGCACCGATAACAACCAATACCAGCACACCAACGATTAGCGCAACCGGCATTCCGCTGCTCTTTTTCTCTTCTTTCATTCGATTTTATTTGACAGCTCTGAGCGGCTTACTCTTGCGTTTTTCGCTGAGTTCCGCTGCAGAGTTTTTCACTTTTAGATAAATACCATCGGCGTCGAGACCGTATTTCGCCAGCAATAATTTTGCGTCACCGTGGGTGACAATACGATCGGGCACGCCCATGCGGACAACCTTAATCTGGTCCTGCAGTCCGTTCGCTTCGAGCAGTTCCATGACCGCAGACCCAAAGCCCCCTGCAAGGTATGCTTCTTCTACCGTAACGATCAATCTATGCGACATCGCGATGTCCAAAATAAGGTCGGCATCCAGCGGCTTGACGAAGCGAGCGTTTACAACGGTGGCATCGACCCCTTCCTTCTGCAGGTTAACTGCTGCATCCATTGAGGGCTGCACCATCGAACCATACGCAATTATCGCAACATCTTCACCATCGCGAACGGTCTCGCCTTTACCGATCTCCAAAAATTTCGGAGCAGCCGACATGTCGACCCCGAGGCCGTTACCTCTTGGATATCGAAGAGCAGCTGGCCCGTTGTATTCGATGGCGGTGTTCAGCATGTCGCGCATCTCTGCCTCGTCCTTCGGCGCCATCAAAACAATGTTTGGATAGCCGCGAAAGTAAGCAATATCGAGCAAACCATGATGAGTCGGGCCGTCGGCACCAACGATACCCGCACGGTCCATTGCAAACGTGACGTTCAGGTTTTGCAAACAGACATCGTGAATGACCTGATCGAAGCCACGCTGCAAAAAGGTCGAGTAGATGGCCGCCACGGGCTTTAGTCCCTCGCACGCCATTCCTGCACAGAATGTCACCGCGTGTTGTTCAGCTATTCCGACGTCGAATGCCCGGGCTGGAAATTTTTCGAGTACTCGATCGACACCGGTTCCGTCCGGCATAGCGGCAGTGAGAGCCACGATCGATTCGTCGCGCTCCATCAATTCGCACATTGTGAGTCCGAAGACTTCAGTATAGGTCGGAGGCGTCTGCTTGCTCGATTTGTGCGGCAAGCCTGTTTTCGGATCGAATGGCCCGGTTGCGTGGTACGATTAATAGTTCTTTTCTGGGTTTGGAAAGCCCTTTCCTTTCGTAGTTAGCGCGTGGACAATTACCGGTCCGTCCTCGACTTTTTTCGCTTCTTCGAGCGCGTGAACCAAATTTGCGACATTATGGCCGTCGACATATCCGATATATCTAAAACCGAGTTCGTTGACCAAAGCACCGGGCAGCACGGCTGCGGCAATGGCATCCTTTACAGATTTTGCGGCCGCGCGGAGCTTACCACCGATTCCCGGAACACTGCCCAGCGCATCGCCGATCTCTTCTTTCAAACTTTGATAGCTTTGCGCTTCTTTGATGCGGTTCAGATAACCACTAAGACTTCCGACAGCCGGGGCGATCGACATGCCGTTGTCGTTAAGGATCACGACGAGGCGCGACTTTAGGTGGCCCGCCTGATTGATCGCCTCCATCGCCATGCCGCCGGCGAGAGAGGAATCGCCGATCAATGCGCAAACATGAAAATCGTCGCCTTTCTTATCGCGGGCGACGGCCATGCCGAGAGCTGCCGAAAGCGAGGTTGAAGCGTGTCCGGCCCCGAAAGTGTCATACTCGGACTCGCCGCGGCGAAGAAATCCCGATAGGCCGTCGTATTGCTTTATCGTATGAAGTTGGTCACGACGTCCTGTAAGGATCTTATGAGCGTATGCTTGGTGCCCGACATCCCATACGAGGCGATCACTCGGCGTATCGAAAACATAATGCATCGCGACCGCAAGCTCTACCGCCCCAAGGCTGGCCCCAGTGTGACCACCCACACGCGAACACGTGTCGATGATGAATTGACGTACTTCATCGGCCACCTCCTGTAAGTCCT
>JBJMGN010000170.1:0-7272 GCA_045807885.1 Pyrinomonadaceae bacterium
GAAGAACATGGACCCGGTCGGTCGCAAGAAAAGCGGCTGTTTTCACCGCGTCCAGTAGACCGTCGAAACTGCCACCCGCAAAGGCCTCACAGCCGACGGCGTCTATGCAGCGGTCGGGGCCTATACCGCTCGTCATATCCATTAACGCGTCGTAAACATTCACTTCTTCGAAATTAATCGTCTCCGCGCCGCTCTCATTTTTCGCGAGTTCAAGCCGTTCTGGAACGTTGTCGATCGCGATCACCCGGCCAGCGTTGAACATTCGCGCGCTTCTCAATGCAAATTGCCCCACGGGACCGCATCCCCACACGGCAACTGTGTCGCCAGGCTCGATCTCGGCATTTTCGGCGGCCATATAGCCTGTCGGAAATGCATCTGAAAGAAACAGGACCTTTTCATCCGGCAAGCCGCCCGGAACCTTGAACGGACCGACATCTGCGAAGGGCACGCGAAGATACTCCGCTTGGCCGCCCGCAAAACCGCCCGTAAGATGTGAATAACCTAATAGACCTGCTGTCGGCTGCCCCATCATTTCCCGTGAAATTTCGGCATTTGGATTCGAGTTATCACAGCAGGAAAAAAGCCCTTTCCGGCAGAAAAAGCATTCGCCGCAAGCGATGCAGAACGGCACGACAACACGGTCGCCGACCTTTAAGTTTTTAACAGACGAACCGACTTCCACGACCTCGCCCATCGGTTCGTGGCCAAGAATATCTCCCTTTTCCATCGTCGGCATATAGCCGTCGACGAGATGTAGATCTGAACCGCATATTGCGGTCGAAGTAATTTTTATGATTGCGTCGCGTGGGTCCAGGATTTTCGGTTCGGGGACGTCCTCGACTCGGACATCGTTCGTTCCGAACCAGCATATTGCTTTCATTTTAACCTCCTTGTTAGTTGCCTTTAGAAAATAGCGATTCGTTTCACCGCGTTCAATTGGATCGAACGACCTCAAGCAATTGCCGACGCAGCTCGAGCTGAAGGCTGGCCAACCGTGGTTGGCGCCATCGGATTTTTATCGTTTTCGCTCCATTTTTGTGAACTCAGCTTTTTCGCAAGAATGACGTCCAGAACCCCGACTCCCAGGACGGCAAGCAATGCTCCGGCAAGCCGTTTTTTGTTCGTGTCCTTCGCCGCAAAAGCCGCTCCCAGATAAGCCAGGTCGATAGCGTCACCACCGACGCGTGTCCAAACCGCCGTTGTTGGCTTTACGCTCGAGAGTATGCCGATGCCGTGCGCGATCTCGCGCGCGCCCAATACCGGCAAAAAGGCGCGAAATCTTCGGTCGGCCCCTATTAATTCGCCGACCTGTGACGCGCCCAAAACCTCTGCGGCTCCGAGAGCGATACTAAAAAGTCCGAGCCCTTTCGCGAGCTTACCTGTAGCTACATTGTCGACGCTGCGATATTTCAGTTCGACAACGTTTGATTCAGTAGCACTTTGCTTGTGAACGCTATCATTTTCGCCATTTTGTTGTTTCAGCCAATCCGGTGAAGCCTTAAGATCTCGCTGCTCGCCGGACGACTGCATTTGCGTTGATGTGGTCATATAACACCCCCTTGATTTAAATCTTGATTTTTCAATGAATTATTTGTGACGGCATTCCTGAAAGAACTGGTCCCAAATAAAAAAAGCCCCCTCGCTGAGGGCTTAACCCTGCGCCGACGTCAAATTGAAAAACAGTCAACAGCTTGGGATTTTTGATTGTAAGACAGCTAATGGATCACGAATGTATTATCGGCAACACTTAAAGAATCTATCTAGAGTATTTGATCGGGCGATCCGTTTTCCGAGTTTTTTACAGCGTCGAAGGCCTGTTTTAGCGCACGAAGTATTTCTCCGCGGCTTGCCGACTCTGGCCGTTCGAATCTTACGGCGAGTTCGAATTTTGGATCGGTTCCGGAAAATGCGAAAACGTAGCCGCCAGTTTCCGTTTCACCGCCGGCCTTAAGCGCTTCGGCCCGAAGCGGTTCGTGCTTAGCCTGGGCTGCTTTTGGCTGTTTTGAACGGGGAACTTTCTCGCCGGTTATAAGTTTATCGAGAAATTCATCCATCGCCTTATCGTCGAATTGACGAGCGATCTCAAGCAATGTCGATTTGGAGGAAATACCTGCATCCCGGCAGCGTGAACGTATCTCGTTAGGAAGCCCGGCTATCGACATGAACTCAGTGACGGTCGAGCGGCTCTTGCTGATCTTTTGAGCTATATCGTCCTGCGTGTAACCGAATTTGTTGGCGAGAGAAAGTAGGCCGTCCGCCTCTTCCCACACGTTCAGGTCTTTGCGCTGGAGATTCTCGATCAGAGCGATCTCGGCAATGCCCTTCTCGTCAGTGTCGATCTCAATACACGGAACCTCTTTGAGACCGGCGAGTTTCGATGCACGCCAACGACGTTCGCCGGCAATGATCATCCAGCCGCCTTCAGGTTTTAACTTGACTAGCAGCGGTTCGAGCACGCCTTTCTCTTTGATCGATGCCGATAATTCCTTGAGGTCGCCAAACTCGTTTCGAGGCTGTTCGGGATTCGGCTCGATCAGGTCTATCGAAACCGTTTTGCCGATTGCCCGGCTCGAATGCGAAATCGCCTCGACGTAATGCGCATCGTGACGCATTTTCACACCTACTGGTAATCCGCCTTTAGACACGTTTAAGCACCTCCTTTGCCAGGCTTTCGTATTCCTGTGCACCCGAAGAACGGGGCGCGTAATACATTATCGGTTTCTTATGCGCAGGAGACTCCTCCAGCCGCACACTTCGCGAAATAACAGTCTTGAACATCTTCTTGCCAAACACTTTTCTGATGTGATTATCCACGTCTCGCGACAATAGTGTGCGTCGATCGTAGAGCGTTACAAGCACACCCAGGAGATTCAATTCCGGATTCGGGCGCGATCGGACCTTTTCGATCGTTTCGAGAAGGTCGTCAGTTCCCTCCAGCGCAAAATATGAAGATTGGATCGGGATCAATACATGGTTCGCAGCAACCAGAGCGTTAACTGTTATTAAACCAAGCGTCGGCGGCGTGTCGATGATGACGAGGTCGTACGCGCCCTTGATCTTTTGCAACCGGTCGCGAAGCTTGAACGCCGCGTCGAAGTCACCGATCAGTTTCGCCTCGAGTTTGGCAAGGCTGATGCGTGCCGGAATGATATTTAAGTTTTCAACGCCCGTCGGATAGATGAATTTGTCGATCGGCTCGTTGAGCTCGGTGAACATCTCATACGATCCGCCGTTAACACGCTCCGGTTCGATGAAGGAAAGCGACGAATTACTTTGTGGATCGAGGTCCACCAAAAGCACTCGTTTCCCTTTCGCGGCACATGCTGCAGCAAGATTGATGGCGGTGGTTGTCTTTCCGACACCACCCTTCTGATTTGCGATTACGATGATCATTAAGGGTCGAAGTTCCGAGGGGAAGCTTCAGGCGAATGAGTTGTCTAATATTAGCGCGAAATCGCGCGGGCGGAAAAGAGAAATTAACCGATCAGCTCCGGCCATTCATCGACGCCGGTTCCGGTGTCCTTTCCGTCGTCTTCAGGCTGCTGCGAGCGTGCAGAAAGATCAAGGACCTTTTGTTTTACAAATATTGGACAATCAAGCCGCAAGGCCAACGCGATCGCGTCCGAAGGCCTTGCATCAAGCGTTACGAGATCGTCGTTTTCGTCCGAAAGCTCGACCGAGGCGTAAAAGGTATTGTCTAAAAGATCTGTGACGATCACGCGTGAAGCGCGCAAACCGCATTCCATGATGACGTTGCGCAGAAGATCGTGGGTCATTGGCCGCTGCGGAACGATCTTTTCGATCTCCAAAGCGATCGCATTGGCCTCAAAAGCGCCCACCCATATCGGCAAAACGGTTTCCGACTCGATTCCCTTCAGCACGACGATCGGCGTATTAGTGTTAGGGTCCATTATCAGGGCGCCGATCTTTACTTCGATAAGCTCGTTGTCGTTTTCCATCATGCGGCTGATATCACCTCGCCGTACAAAGAGTTTGATTTGACCTCGGTGATCTTCACGTTAACGATCTTTCCCAGAACTTCGCTTCCGCCGCGGAAATTTACGACACGATGGCACGTCGAATGGCCCGTCAGATCGCCAGCTGATTTTGTCGCCGGTTTTTCGACGAGAACCTCGAGATGTTTGCCCCGGTAACGGAGTAAGTGTTCCCCTTGAACGCGACGCTGAACGTCTTCCAAGTGACTAAAACGCTTAGACTTTTCGTCCGAGCTCACGTCATCTGCCATTTCGAATGCGGGCGTTCCCGGCCGCGGCGAATATTTGAAGATATACGCAGCATCGAATTTGCAGTATTCGACCATCTCTACGGTCTTTTGAAGATCGGAGTCGCTTTCCCCCGGAAATCCGACGATTATATCCGTGGTCAGCGAAATGTCGCGTTTCGATGATTTGATCTTATCGATGATCTTATAATAGCGGTCGATCGAATGCAGTCGCTTCATTCGCCTCAAAACGTCATCGCTTCCAGACTGCACCGGCAGATGGACCCAATTGCAGAGATTCTCATGCTGGTCTATCGCGTCGACAATATCGGGGTGAAAATCGCGTGGAAACGAAGTGTTGAATTTGACCCGTTCCATGCCGGTCGCGGCAACCGCTCGCAGCAGTCGCGAAAAAGGCGTTGTCCCCTCAAATCCTTCCAACCCGGACTCGGTCAGCGGCCTGTAGCTATTCACATTTTGGCCGATCAAATGAATTTCTTTGATCCCTCGCCGGCGAAGCTGAAGAACATTGCGAATGATGTCCGATGCTGGCAAACTTCGCTCGCGTCCACGCGAAAACGGCACAATGCAATACGTGCAAAATTTGTTGCAGCCCTCGATTATCGGGATGAATGCTACGTACGGTGAATGCAGCTGCGCGTCTGAGACCGACCAATCGTAGTCTAATTCCCTTTCACCGAGATCCGCGTAACCTGTACCGTGGGAAAGCACATTTTGGATCGCATCCGGCAGTCGTCCGACGGCTCGAGTGCCGACAACAAAATCTACACCATTGATCTTTTTGAAGAGCGTCTCGCCCTCAAGTTGAGCAACGCAGCCCATTACACCGATCATCGGTTTTTTCGTGTGCGATGACCGGACACGCCCGACGCGGGAATAAAGTTTTTGCTCTGCTTTTTCGCGGACCGAGCAAGTATTTAACAGGATAATATCGGCAGAATTCTCGTCTGTCGTGATCTCAAAGCCCCTTGAAACGAGCGAAGTCGCAACACGTTCCGAATCGGACACGTTCATTTGACAGCCGTAGGTTTCAAGGTAGACTTTCTTCATAGTACCGCTAGAAATGAGTCAGCCCGCCTTCACAGATCGAGACTTCGTACATTTGCATCTTCATTCGGATTATAGCCTGTTGCAGAGCACAATCCAACATAAACCCCTCGCCGCGTATTTGAAGAACGGGGCGTTCAAAGCCTGCGCCGTGACAGATTACGGGAATATGTTCGGGGCCGTTTCGTTTTATAAGACGATCAAAGACGCGGGCATTCACCCGATCGTAGGTTACGAAGCATACGTTGCTTCCGGCAGCCGTTTCGAGAAATCGGCGAACACAGCCCCGGGGGAAAAACCTTATTACAACCTGGTCCTTTTGGCGCAGAATAATGACGGTTTTCAAAATCTCGTCTACCTCGCTTCAAAGGCGTATACCGAGGGTTTTTATAACAAACCAAGGATAGATCTGGATCTGCTCCGGGAACGTTCCGAAGGTCTGATCGCCCTGTCCGGCGGCCGAAACGGATCGCTTTACCATTATTTGCGAAGCGAGGACGCGGACCGTGCAAATGATGCTGCGGGTCTTCTAAAGGAGATCTTCGCCCCCGATAATTTTTACATTGAGATCCAACCGCATCTGTTGTCGGACAAAGGCATATTTGAGCAATTAGTTGAGCTCGGCAAATCTCTCGAGATCCCGCTGGTTGCGACGAACGACGCGCATTATTTAACGCGTGAGGACGCAAAGGCCCACGAGATCCTGAATTGTGTCGGAGCAGGAAGGACATTTTCGACGCAGTCAGGGTTTGCGTTGGGAAGCGATGAATATTTTGTCCGCTCGGCCGAGGAAATGTGGCAGCTATTCGGCGTGGACTTTCCTGATGCACTTACGAACACGTGCCGCATTGCCGAACAATGCCAGATCGAGCTTGACCTGAAAGGCACGGATCTCAAGCTGCCAAACTTCCCTCTGCCCAAGGATTTTGCGTCTTCTCTTCCCGACGATTATTTACGGAAAGTGGTCGACGAAGGATTCGAGCATAGGGATCAGACCGTTTTCGGGCCGATGAAAGCGGCCGGTACGTTGAAATATCCGGCATCGAAATATCAGGAGCGCCTTGTTCTCGAACTTTCCGTGATCGAACGCATGGGTTATGCGGGTTACTTCCTGATCGTCTGGGAATTTATTAAGTTTGCGCGTGAGCGCGGTATTCCAGTCGGACCAGGCAGAGGTTCTGCGGCGGGTTCGCTTGTGGCTTATTGTCTGGGAATCACAGATGTCGACCCGCTGCAATATGACCTTTTCTTCGAACGCTTTTTAAACCCTGAACGTGTTTCGATGCCCGACATCGATATTGATTTTTGTATCCGAGGCCGAGCTGAAGTTATCGACCACGTCGCAGAGCTTTACGGAAGAGATTCGGTTTGCCAGATCATCACGTTCGGGACGATGGCGTCGCGTGCCGCAATAAAGGATGTCGGCCGCGCATTAAACATGCCGTACGGCGATGTAGAAAAGGTGGCGAAGCTCATACCGCCGCCTTTCCGCGGCCGCAATATCAGCATTTCCGAAGCGATCGAGCGCGTGCCCGAGCTGAAGGCGATGATGTCGTCTGACCCGGGAGTAGAAGAGCTGATCGATCTCGCGCGTCGCGTCGAGGGTTGTGCGCGGCATTCATCGGTACACGCGGCCGGTGTCGTCATTTCGCCAAAACCGCTGCACGAGATCGTACCCGTCGCGACGTCGGCGAAAAACGAATTCACCAGCCAGTATGAGATGGGCGACCTGGAAAAGACCGGGATGCTCAAGATGGATTTTCTGGGTCTTACGACTCTGACCGTCATTGCTGATTGCCTCGCCTCAATAAAGAACCGTGATGGCGTAACCATCGATTGGGCGACCGTTTCTCTGAACGATCCGGAAACGATGAAGCTTTTCGGCGATGGACGAACTGACGCGATCTTCCAATTCGAATCGTCGGGTATGCAGGAAATCTGCCGACGCCTGAAACCCAAAACCCTTGAGGATCTTTCGGCAC
>JBJMGN010000171.1:0-2682 GCA_045807885.1 Pyrinomonadaceae bacterium
AGGATGCCGGTGTAGGCGACCGGGTGAAATTTGAAGTCGCGTCTGCAAAAGAGTTCCCGGGCGCCGATTACGATCTCGTCACATTCTTCGACTGTTTGCACGACATGGGCGACCCTGTCGGAGCTGCGAAACACGTGAGAAAAACACTCAAGGATGATGGTACATGGATGATCGTCGAACCGTTTGCAAATGATAAAACCGAAGACAATCACAACCCGGTCGGTCGCGTTTACTATTCGGCTTCCACATTAATTTGCACACCGGCGTCGCGTTCGCAGGAGGTTGGGCTCGGGCTCGGGGCCCAAGCCGGCGAATCGCGGCTTCGCGGAGTTGCCAACGAGGGCGGCTTTTCTCGATTTCGGCGCGCAACCGAGACGCCGTTCAATCTGGTACTGGAAGCGCGACCCTAACGGCGTTTGTATTTCGCAATGAGACCTTTCGACTGAGTGGACGTGTGCAGAACGCTAAAGATCTGCGAGTTTCTGCACCGTCCGCCAATTCCGGGCGGTCACCGCTGCTTTGAGCTTCTTTTCAAACTGGCCGCGTCCCAGATTGCTATCCGCAACACCCATCGGGAGATGACAATAGATCTCGCGGCCGCTCACTTGAAAATGTTCGCCCGTGCGTGTGGCGTCAGTTAACGATGCGACCTGATCCTCAGATAGCCCCGATCTCAAAAATAGCACGTGCATTTCCTTATGGTTTTGATACTCGCCGTCGAAGGGGTTGTTCGCAATCACCCGGTCAATATCCTGCTGTTCACGGACCATTACCTGAACGCGTTTGTCGATCAGGCGCTCGACAGCATCCTCGATCTTTTTGACAAGAGTTGTTTCGCTGGTTTTTCGCGCGTCGAATGCGAGATTACCGCTGTTGATGTAGCTCGTGACGTTTTTAAAACCAAGAGCTTCGAACGTGCGTCGAAGCTCCTCCATCCTGACCATCGTATTTCCGCCAACATTAATGCCGCGAAGCAACGCTACATACCTCATACATTTTGCATGTCGATCACGAACCTGTAGCGCACGTCGGACTTGATCGTACGATCATAGGCCTCGGGAATTCGGTCTGGCGAAATCACCTCAACATCGGCACGAATGTTATTCGTCATACAAAAATCAAGCATCTCCTGCGTTTCGGGAATTCCGCCGATGAGCGAACCGACGAGCGATTTGTTTCCCATGATCAATGCGCCCTGGTGGAACATCGAAGCCTCCGGCGGAACACCGACGACTACTAAAACCCCGTTCAAGCCGATTAGGCCAACGTACTGCATAAGGTCATGCTGCGCCGAGACGGTGTCGAGAATGAAGTTAAACGAATTACGAAGCGGTTCCATCGCTTCAGCATTTTTGCTGACAATGAAATTGTCTGCCCCCAACTTTCGTGCATCGGCTTCTTTTCCCGGTGACGTGCTGAATACGGTGACATCTGCGCCCATGGCTTTTGCGAGCTTGACCGCCATGTGTCCGAGGCCGCCAAGACCGACAACACCCACCTTTTGACCGGGCCCGACTTTGAAACGATTCAGCGGCGAAAAGGTCGTGATTCCGGCGCAAAGCAGCGGTGCGACTCCGGCGAGATTCTCGTCTGTGTCCACTTTGAGCGCATAATTCTCGTCGATGACATACTTATTCGAATAGCCACCGTATGTCCGAGTTACGCGGTCCATCTCGGTACCGTTGTAGGTGAATGCCGCTTGCTTTATACAGTACTGCTCAACACCGCTAGTACAGGCGATGCATTCGCGGCACGAATCGACAAAGCAACCTATTCCCGCGAGGTCACCTTGTTTGAACTTCGTAACGTCACTTCCGATCTGCGCGACGCGGCCAAGTATTTCGTGACCTGGAACCATCGGGTAGACGGCCGGCATCAGGTCGGGCCACTCGTTCATCGCCTGGTGAATGTCCGAATGGCAGATGCCGCTGTAAAGAATATCGATGGCGATGTCGTGCGGCCCAATCTTGCGGCGCGCAAAATCGAAGGGCTTGAAATCTGTGCCGGCTTCATAAACGGCAAATCCTTTGGTGGCGGTTCCTTCTGTTTCAGCTGCGATCATTTTGTTCTCCTTTTATTGCTGTCCAATTATTGCTATTACTTTCAGCTCTATTGCGATCGGGGTCGGGAGCGCGGTCACCTCAACTGTGGTGCGTGCCGGCTGATTGTTTGAGAAATATTCAGCATAAACGCTGTTATAGATCGCAAAATCATCCTTCATATTCGTCAAAAATACAGTCAAATCTACGATGTTTTCCCAAGACGAACCCGCGTCTTCGAGGATAAATCGAACATTCTGAAAGACCGAACGACACTGCGTGGCGATGTCATAGGAAACGATCTCACCTGTATCGCTAAGCTCGACACCCGGTATTTTCTTCGCTCCGCGCTCACGTGGCCCTACGCCAGAAAGAAACAGGAAATCACCGACTCGCCGCGCATGCGGATAAAGTCCGACGGGTTCGGGTGCTCGAGACGATTCGATACGTTCAACCATTTTTTTTTCGATTTCACATCCAATCTTATTCAAAAAGCGAATAAAATGTAAGCTAGTTGGAGTACCAAATATGAAACGAATGTCAGGGATACTACTTGCCGCCGTAATGTTCGCCTGTACGGTTGGACAACCTGCGTCAGCAGCAGAAGAAACCGCTGTTTTCGCGGGCGGATGCTTCTGGGGCG
>JBJMGN010000172.1:0-2781 GCA_045807885.1 Pyrinomonadaceae bacterium
CCGTCGACCGCGCCTATATTCTTATACCCGTGAACCACGCCTTTTGGTACTATCACGGCCTTTGGCTCATCTACACCCGCATCGAACGACATCATATTTCGAAAAGTTGGCGAGTTTTCCCGATTGTCCCAAACCCTCATATTGAAGGTCGACGGGCCGATAAAACAAAAAAGGTCCGCTTGATCGACATGTTCATGCGGCCCGCGTTGGACGCCTGGTTTAGTGAACGAGATATAAGCCATCGCTGGGTAAAATTCCGCCTCGAGTTCGTCATGGCGAAATAATTCCGAAAGCCACCCGCGATCGTCATAAAACTTCTTCAACGGGTAGATCATAACGTCCTTGATCTCGCCGGCGTTAAAGATCGAAACCGAGGCTGTTCTCATATTCTGTTAGCTCCCGTTTCCGCAACCATATTCGACGCTCTGAGCAGGCTCTCGAACGTGCCCGCATCGGTCCACCACCCGTCTAGCTCGCCCCAGGTCATTTCTCCCCTGTCAATATAGTGATTGTTGACGTCCGTGATCTCCAATTCACCTCGCCCGGAAGGCTTAAGTGTCCTGATCACGTCAAACACGGTCGCATCGTAGAAATAGATGCCGATCACAGCCATATCCGACTTTGGTTCTTTCGGCTTTTCTTCGATCCTAAGGACCGTATCACCATCTAGGACCGGAACGCCAAACCTTTCGGGGTCGGGCACCTTCTTAAGTAAGATCTTGGCACCTGCGCCCTGCTTGGAATACTGCTCTGCAGCGGCTCGGATATTACACTCGATCAGGTTATCCCCTAAAACGACGCATATAGGCTGCTTATCGGCAAAATGCTCTACCAGACGGAGCGCGTCGGCAATGCCGCCTTCGCCCTCTTGATAAGTATAATTCAAATGCTCAAGCCCAAACTCCTTTCCATTTCCCAAAAGCCGCAAAAAATCACCGGCCGCATTTCCGCCCGTCACGATCATTATGTCGTCAATCCCTGCATTGATCAGGGTTTGGATCGGATAATAGATCATCGGCCGGTCGTAAACCGGCAAAAGATGCTTATTTGTAATTTTCGTGAGCGGAAAAAGTCGCGAGCCTAGCCCGCCTGCGAGTATCACACCTTTCATAAATGAGATTAGTTCAGTCGATAAAGCGTTGAAACCAAAGTTCGAGCATCAGAATTGTCCAAAGCCGATGTGTGTGGTCTAGTTTGCCCGCAATGTGTTCATCCACGTATTTCTTTACGTTCACCGGATTAAGTACTCCGCGACTCGCTGCAGAATGCGAAAGCAAAGTGTCTCGCAAAAAACCGCTCATTTCGCCGCGAAACCATTTTCCGATCGGTACCCCGAAACCCATTTTCCTGCGGTAAATTACTTCTTTTGGAACCAGGGTTGAAGCAACCTTTTTTAAAAGGGTCTTAGTTTCGGTCCCCCGCAGTTTCATCGTAGAGGGTAAGGAGGCCGCAAATTCGATCAGCTTATGATCGAGAAAGGGCGATCGGGCTTCTAGGGAATTAGCCATAGATGCGATATCGACCTTTACCAACAGATCGTTAGGCAAATAGGTCATTAGATCGGTTAGCATTGCAGCATCGACAATTCCTGAGCCGTTAGCCTTCTCGAACCACCGCCTCATCCGCTTGAATTCATCTTCTGCGCTTAACGACTCTCGAAATTCGTTTGTAAACAGATCTGCCTTTTCTGAGCTTTCAAACGAAGAGCACCAACGAGAATATCTTTCAACCGCCGGGAGAGATGCCACTTGCAAAAAACGTTTGCCGTCGCGGATTCGGCTGCGCTGCGTTTCCGACGTCGGGATCAAACTGACCGGCAATTCGATGAATGCTTTTCTGAACGCTTTGGGCAACGACCGGTATCGCTCTGCCAGACCCATTGCGGCATATCTTTCGTATCCCGCGAACGATTCGTCTCCTCCGTCGCCGTTCAGGGCAACAGTAACGTATTTTCGAGTTTCCCGCGAAACGTAATATGTTGGAATCGCTGACGAATCGGCGTAGGGTTCGCCGTAATGTTCAACTAATTTAGGTAAAATCTCTAACGCGTTTGGTTTGACGATAAATTCGTTATATTCGGCGCCGACATGTTCGGCAACCTTTTTCGCATATTTGAGCTCGCTGAAATCCTGCTCTTCAAATCCGATCGAAAACGTTTTGACTGGTCGCGAACTTTCCTGTGCCATCAGGGCGACTACGGTAGATGAGTCGACCCCGCCGGAAAGAAATGCTCCGAGCGGCACTTCCGATATCATCCGAAGACGCGTGGATTCTCGTAGGATTCGGGTTGTTTCTTCGATTGCTTCAGTCTCGGAGATCTTTATCTTTTTCGAGAAATCCGGCGACCAGTAACGCTTTGTTTCGATCTCGCCCCCCTTCCATCTAAGCCAGTGTCCCGGCTCAAGCTTTCGTATCTGCTTGAAAGCGGTCATCGGCGCCGGAACGCATAGATACGACAAATACGAATCGATCGCTTCGTGATCTACATCGCGCGAGACACCCGGATGCTCGAGTAACGCTGTAAATTCCGAACCAAAAACAATGCCGCCATCCGCCAGCTGTGCATAAAGCAGCGGTTTCTTGCCGACACGGTCGCGTGCCAGAAAAAGTGATTTGTCCGATTCGTCCCAAATCGCAAAAGCGAACATTCCCCGAAGATGCTGTAGGCAGTCTGCGCCGTATTCATCGTAAAGTTGGACTACGGCTTCTGTGTCTGAGTTTGTATACAGCTTATGGCCGCGCTCCAGCAGTCCGCGCCGGAGCTCCTGATAGTTGTAGATT
>JBJMGN010000173.1:0-3912 GCA_045807885.1 Pyrinomonadaceae bacterium
CTGCGCGGTGTTACGTCGCGGCTTTCGCCGATAGGCCTGTCTGCGAAAGCGTCGGAAAACCGTGAGCGGTTATCGCTGCTCGATCAGCGCACAGGCACGGCAGCGGCCGACCTTACAAAAGCTCGGCATCGTGAACTTGAAAAGGCGATGGCCAAACTGGACGCGCTTTCACCGCTATCGGTGTTGACGCGAGGTTATTCGATAACACAAAAAGCAAGCGGCGAGATCATCCACGATGCGCATCAAACTTCAGCCGGGGAACGTCTTAACGTTCGGCTTGCAAACGGAAAGCTTGACGTAGAAGTTCGGGAAGTCGGGGAAGTTTAGAGGGTCGGGGAAGTATCAAATTGAAGCGGTATTTTGGGATCGGTGCAATTGTCTTTTTAGTGATCGGCCTCGCGATCGGCGGTTTTGTATACTGGCAAAGTTTAAAGTCGACGCCGCAATATTCGCTGGCATTGCTCGTGGATGCGGCCCGGCGCGATGATCAGGCGGAAGTTGCGGAATTGGTCGATTCGGACGCGATGGTCGATGACCTGTTGCCGCAGGTGATCGAAAAGGCGGCGGAGATATATGGCCGCGGACAGCCTAAAACCGTAATTCAAAAAGCGACCGTGGCAGCCACACCGCTGTTGCCGGCAGTAAAGGAAAAGGCGCGTGCGGAGCTTCCGGGCCTGATCAGGCGCGAGACCTCGCGATTTGGGAATGTTTGGTTTCCTCTTATGGTGCTCGGGGCAAATCGCTATCTGGACATTCGCTTTGAGGGCGAAACTGCTTTTGTTAACAGCAAGAAATCCGAAGAAGCGACCGAGGTTAAAATGGTGCGAAACGGCGGCAAGTGGAAGATCGTCGGCGTTCGGGACGAGCGGCTGGCGAGCGAGATCGCGCGAAGGGTCGGCCAGGAGATCATCGCGCTGACGATGAGCGGGAACAAGAACGGACTCGGCGTTAAAAGTATCGATGCACTCATAGACCAATTGCAGCAGGCGACACAATAAATATGGCTAAAACATTCGAACAATCGCTGGACGAACTTGAAAAGATCGTAAAACAGCTTGAAGACGGCGACCTCCCGCTGGAAGAGAGCTTGAAGCTTTTTGAGAACGGCGTAAAACTTTCGCGCGAATGTCGCGAAAGGCTGACGAACGCAGAACGCCGGATCGAAGTGCTATTGAAGGATTCGGATGGGAATTTCAGTTTTGAAAGTATCGAAACTGAA
This sequence comes from Pyrinomonadaceae bacterium, assembly GCA_045807885.1. Classification (GTDB taxonomy): domain Bacteria; phylum Acidobacteriota; class Blastocatellia; order Pyrinomonadales; family Pyrinomonadaceae; genus OLB17. The sequence goes on from JBJMGN010000173.1 coordinate 1,220, forward strand.
AATTAGTTTTGATCTATTTGAGAACGGCGAAGGCGAACGCCAATGCAAAGAACACTATAAAGAAAACGCCGCCAATGATGACCGAGTAAATTACGATCCTCGCCGTATTGTTCTGACCAGTTTTTCCATTATATTTTGTACCGCAGGTCTCGCACTTAACATGAGTTAAAAGCTTGGGGCCAAGAGCTCCGCCCCACCACGTGAATTTCAACTGTTGGGCAGTCGAGCTATTACATTTTGGACACGGCGCAAATGGGGTCATTACGGTTTGTCGGTCGGCGGTTTGACGACTAGTTTCTTTTCCAAAAGGTCGCATGCCTCGGCCGCGCCGGTCGGATTGATGGCTGTGTTTCCGGCTTCGACCTTTGCGATCTTGCCTTCTTTATCGACCACAAATGTCGCACGCCGGCCATAGCCGTTCGCCTCATTGTAAAGGCCGTATGCTTTGGTCGCGGTCCTGCCCCAATCGGACAACATCGGGACGGAGGTTACTTTGATCGATTCTGCGAAAGCTTTGAGTGAGGGAAAGGCATCCATGCTTATGCCGAAAACCTTTGTGTTGGCGGCTTCGAATTTGGCGATATCAGCCTGATACGCCTGCATTTCCTTCGTTCAGCCTCCGGTGAAGGCAAGTACAAAAAACGCTAGTACGACGTTATTCTTGCCGCGAAATTCGCTAAGCGTGACCTTTTTGCCAGTCGTGTCCGTAAGCGTGAAGTCGGGTGCCATATCGCCGACCTTTAACGTCATCGGCGGCGGTGCCGGCGCGGCCTGGGCAAAAATGCCAACGGCCGAAAGCGCCATAACAAGGAATGCGAAAATCAGTTTTTTCATTGGTCGATTCTCCGCGGAAAATGCTGGATTCAATTTACACCTAATCGCTAAAAACGAAAAGGCGAGGAACACATTGCCTCGCCTTTCCTTAATTCGATATCGAATTATCTTCGAGAGAAGATCGACAAGATATACCAGAACAACAGCGCAACGCTCGCAAACAACGTAAGCGACGCGGCGACGTGTTGATTGGTATTAAATCGGTGAAGTACATTCGACGTTTCGTACAAGATAGCCGTGCCTGCAAACGCGACCATCACGAAACAGAAAAGTGTTCCGATGGAAAAGCCGAACAATGCGCTCGCGACTATAAATCCTAACGCCGCGAAGCCGCCGATGGTCAGGATGGGGCCCAGAAACGAGAAATCGCTTCGCGTGATGAAAACAGTTGCCGTGATACCGAGAAATAATCCGAGCGTCACAATACCTGCTTTCATCAAGAGCGCAAACGGGTTGTCGGACCGAATAGCAGCCATCGTAATAAGCGGCACGAAGATCACCGCTTCCGCGACGACCGCAAGACCGAGTCCGAGCAATTGCTGCGTAATGCCGGTTTCAGATGTCGCCCATGTGCGTGCGATCCACGATACGAACATGAAAAGCCCGAGGACCAACAGCCAGCCGATCATACCGCCGCTAAAAACTACGGTCGCGATCATTTCAGCTGCGCCCGAAACGAAGAGAAAACTCTCTACGACGATGAACGCAAATATCGCCGCGGCAAGCAGCATGTAGGTTTTGCGAATGAACTGCGCCCTTTGTTCAGGAAGGGCTTCCGATGCCGGACTCTCAAATGGTGCTGTAAATTCGTTCATAATTTTACTTTTTGTTTAGATGGAAAAAGGGTTCGATCGTTTGCCCCGATCTGCAAGGGATCTTAACGATATTCTACACCAATTCTTAGCCAGGATGCTGAAAGGCGGCTTTCGATGCGGGTTCGCCACCGGTCATTTGCATCGAGACGATCATCCGCCGGCCTTCCTTTTCGAGGTGTGAGAACTTTAATCCGAAGATAACGGCTCCCGCGATGCAAACAGCTCCGCCGATCGCAACAGTTTCGGGTGCGCCGATCAGCCCGGCGAGCGAGCCGGCAAGCAATGAGCCGAGCGGCGCAAGGCCCATGAACATCATCGAGTAAACGCTCATCACCCGGCCGCGGAGTGCGTCGGGGATCATCGCCTGTATCAAAGTATTTGATGATGACATCTGCGTCATCATCGAAAATCCTGCCGGGATGAGAAGTAGAGCCGAAAGTAAAAAGTTTCGAGACGCTGAGAATAAGATTATCGAAATGCCGAATGCGCCGCATGCGAATACGACCCAGCGACCAAGACCGAAAACGTGTTTGCGCGTTGCCAGTGCTAAAGCGGCGATCAACGCGCCTGTTCCGCTCGCGCCCATTAAAAATCCGAGCGTGCTCGAGCCGCCGCCAAGGATCTGGTCGGCGAAGATCGGCATCAGGACCGCGTACGGCATACCCATCAAGCTTACGAGGCCAAGTAAAAGCAGAAGTGCGAGGATCGGTTTCGTCTTCACGACATAACCGAAACCCTCGGCAATATGCGCGAAGGTTGATCCTGTTCGCGGACGGATCACCGGCGATATCTTCATCAAAAGAAGCCCGGCGATCACTGCAATGTAGCTAACAGCATTTCCAAAGAAGCACCAGCCCTCGCCCACGGATGCTACAAGGATCCCGGCGATCGCGGGACCGATAATCCGGGCTCCATTGAACATCGACGAATTGAGGGCAATGGCATTGATTAGATCCTCTTTGCCGACCATATCGACAGCGAAGGCCTGCCGCGTTGGAATATCGAACGCGTTTGCAATTCCGAAGCAAACCGCGATCACAAATA
>JBJMGN010000174.1:0-3626 GCA_045807885.1 Pyrinomonadaceae bacterium
TGACGATTACGGTGATGATTTCGAAGGCGCAAAATACGTAATGACGCCGCCGCTGCGCGAAAAACACAATCACGCCGAATTGTGGAAAGGCCTCAAGATGGATGACCTGCAGGTCATCTCGACCGATCACTGTCCATTCTGTATAAAAGAACAAAAAGAATTGGGCAAAGACGATTTTTCAAAGATCCCGAACGGGGCACCCGGGGTAGAAAATCGAATGTCGCTGATCTACAACGGAGGCGTTGTTGAAAACAGAATTTCGCTCAACCGTTTTGTCGAACTTACATCCACCGCTGCGGCGAAGATGTTCGGTCTGTTTCCCAAAAAAGGGACGATCGCCGTCGGTTCTGATGCCGACATTGTTATCTTTGATCCCGAAAAGGAACACACGTTTGGCGTCGAGACTGAGCATATGAATGTAGATTATTCTTCGTACGAAGGCTGGAAAGTTAAAGGCAGGGTGGAAACTGTACTCTCTCGCGGCCGTGTCGTCATCGATAGCGGCAAGCACAAAGGGAAGGCAGGCGACGGCCAATTTCTAAAACGAGGTGAATGCGTCAAAATTTGAAAGATCATGGGTGAACATTACACGATAGAATTCCGGGGCGATCATTTACACGTTGAAATGCGGGATAGTTATAAACCTACTCCCGAAATGCAGGAAGAGATTTGGGGAAAGGTGCGTGCGGCGTGTGAGGAAAATAAAACATGCCGCGTTCTCGTAGAAGGCGTCCTGCCGGAAGGCGACCGGCCGCCCGTAGATGTCGTTCAAGCCGGTAAGAAAGCGGCTACGATACCAAACTTATGGCTGGCCTTTAATTTCGATGACTTCGTCCCCACCGAAAACACCGAATTGTACGAAGTAGTTGCAACTTCGCACGGCGTGCGAGCGAAATTCTTTGACGACGCGGAAACAGCTTTGAACTGGCTTCGGGCTAATGCTTCCTCTTGATCGGAGTTTCATGATCAAACGCCTTGCAAGTCGTGACCTTCGAACCACTTTCGGCACTTTCACCGAAATTCTTTATTACGATGGCCAGTCAGAATCCATCGCGCTGGTAATGGGCGAAGTCTCAGGTAAGAACGATGTGCTTTGCCGAGTCCATTCAAATTGCATTAGCGCACATGTCTTCAACAGTATCGAGTGCAGCTGCCGTGAAGAAATGGAGAGTGCGCAGAAATTGATTCAAAACGAGGGTCGCGGCGTTATTATTTGGCTCGACCAGGAAGGAAAGGGCAGCGGTCACCTCGCATTGATGCAGAGCATTGCATTTAAGAAGGAATTCGGTCAGGCCGAAGCGTATGTGCGAGCCGGCTACAAAGCCGACGCACGAAGCTATATTCCTGCCGTACAAATTCTTTCAGAACTAAACGTTCGATCCATAGTGCTGTTGACCAACGCCACGAGTAAAGCCGCCGAGATCGAACGCGAAGGCGTTCCCGTTTCCGCGATCCAACCAATGCAGATCGATCAACCGTAACGACAAAGCTGAATCGGGTCACGACGCACCCCGACAAAAAACGGGCCCAACTATCGTTTTTCCGAAACTCGCACGAAAACTCGTTTTTACCTTATAATCAGGGCGTCTATTTCTGACCGCTCCACCCTATGAAGCGTTGCCCCGAGTGCCGCCGCGATTACTACGACGACAGCCTGCTCTACTGTCTCGACGACGGAACCGCGCTCCTCGAGGGTCCCTCGACACAGGAAACACCTACGGCGATACTTTCAGGCGGTGATGATTCAGACCCTGCTACCCGGCCTTTCGTTTCCGAAACGGGAAAGACAGAAATACACCGCTCGATGTCCAGCGCGGAGTACTTGATCACCGCCGCCGGAAAAAATAAGACGCTTCTCGGAGCGGCTTTTATCCTGCTCCTGACTGCAGCCGGCGCCATTTTTTACTTCGCTTACAGAGCTCAAACCCATGAAAAATTGCCGCAATCGATCAAGATCGAAAAGCTGACTTCGGACGGAAAGGCGGTTAGTGCCGCTATTTCGCCGGATGGTAAGGATGTTGTTTATAGCGTAGACGAAGGCGGAGCTCAGAGTATGTGGAGAAAGCAGGTTGCAACCTCGAGCAATGTGCAGATCATTCCGTCTGCTGAGGGCGTTGAATACGAGGGTATCCGATTCACGCCTGACGGTAACTTCGTTACGTTTCTAAAGCGGGACAAGAGTACGTCGCTTTATACGCTTTACCAAATGCCTACCCTCGGCGGGATGCAAAAAAAACTTGGTACGGATGTTGACGGCCCGGTCTCCTATTCACCGGACGGAAAGCAAATTTCTTATATCAGGGGCAATCATCCTGAGATGGGTGAGGGCTCTATCTTGATAGCCAATTCCGACGGCACCGGGGAAAGGATCGTGGCGAAGCGTCGCAGACCGGAAACGTTTCCATGGTGGCGTTTTCCGGTAGCCGCATGGTCACCGGACGGCACCACGATCGCTTGCGTGATTGGCGGAACTGCGACGGGCAGCGGTCTGATGAATATCGCGGAAGTAAATGTTAGCGATGGGTTGACAACGACCATTACAAAAAAAGGCTGGTATGAGATCAAACAGATCGCTTGGATGTCGGACAAAAGCGGGTTGCTTGTCATGGGTGCTGAAAAGGCCTCGGATTATTTCACGCAGCAAATATGGTATTTGCCATATCCGGACGGCGAAGCGAGGAAAGTAACCAACGATTTCAATAACTATCTCGGGATGAATCTTGCGGCCGACGGCAAAACGATAGCGGCTGTTCAGAACAATCGAATTTCGAATATTTGGATCGTCCCAAATGCCGAGGCGAGCCGAGCTGTACAGATAAAATCCGGAGGAACCAACCAGGAAGGGACTGACGGACTTTACTGGGCACCTGATGGCCGCATTGTTTTTTACTCAAAGGCAGGTGGGGGCGACGATATCTGGATCATGAATAACGATGGTTCTGGCGTAAAACAATTAACCGTTGACGCGGGTGTCAACTATGATCCTGTTGTTACCCCCGATGGACGCTACATCGTTTTCACGTCTGAACGCATGGGACAACCGAACATCTGGCGTATGGACCTCGACGGCAGCAATGCTAAACAGTTGACCTTTTCCAAGAGCGAGTCCAACGTTGCCGTAACCCCAGATTCAAGATGGGTGTTTTTTGACTCGACGGTTTCGGGAAAGCCGGCGATTTGGAAGATATCGATAGACGGAGGCGACTCTGTACCGGTCACCGAAAGATATACGGAAAACTCAGAGGTTTCGCGTGACGGGCTGCATTTTGCATGTGAAATTCGCGAAAACGAAACTTCATCATGGCGATATGCGACTTTCAATATCGAGGGCGGTGACCCAATAACTGTTTTTACCCCGCCGGGAGGTCCAGGCGGGTTTCGTTGGTCGCCCGATGGGCGTTCGCTTAACCAGGAACTTACTGCCAAGGGCGTGACAAATATCTGGAGTTATTCACTGGACGGAAGCCACCCAAAGCAACTGACCGATTTCAAAAACGACTATATATTCAATTTCCGATGGTCGCCCGATGGGAAGAGTTTCGTGATGGCCCGTGGTACAAATATGGCCGATGTCGTCTTGATCCGGGATTTTCGATGAAACGTTGTCCACAATGTAGGCGTGATTA
>JBJMGN010000175.1:0-7683 GCA_045807885.1 Pyrinomonadaceae bacterium
AAATCGCCTTTCTGGAATCAATACACCGCCTCTATGAGGTTTGTGACAAGGAATTTTCGAAATGATTTCCCGGACATAGTCAGTCTCCAAGTAAGAAGACGCCAAAGGTGCCCATTTTGTTTCAAGCAGCCCAATTTTTAATTTAAGAAGCGAATGTGTTTTTCGAATGGAAAGCGCAACGATATGCCAACCGTTCCGGGTCTGATCAGATCCCGGAATTTCAATCGGTCAGTCCGACCGCTTTATCGGTTGGGAAACAGTTCAATTGATATTCAACTGGAGGCCGTTTGTATGAATATTGAAATTCAGAACCTGCGCGCCCTCTTCGGCATTGAATGCCGATATGACGTGTTCGGTACGGCCGCTTTCGCAATAAAAGGCAATGCAGCCGCCGCCGCCGGCACCGCAAACTTTCGGAGCGATGGCACCGTTTGCGAGAGCGATGTCGATCAGATAATCCATATGCGGAGTAGTTATGTTTGGTGAGAGTTTTTTTCTTTGCGGATGCGCGTGACGAAGCACGTCCCCTACCTTGTCCCAATCGGACGCCAACAGTGCTTCGCGAAGCTGTAGAGATGTGTCGCGAATGCCATCGAACAATTCGAACAATTCGCGATCGCCATCGATATGGCGTTTTGTGATCTCCCAGTTATTGGTACCTGAGTTGCGCGGCTCGCCGGTGTAAATGACGACGATCCGCTCCTGCAAAACGGCGATATCAACATCAAGCGGCTCGCGGCGAATGCCATCCTCCGCAAAATGGATCGATGCCACACTCCCATATTGCGCCGAGTAATAATCCTGAAAGCCCGCGGGCACTTTGATGACCTGCGTTTCAATGTTCGCCGCGATCTGGATAAATTTGTCGGGCGAATATCGCTTCCCGACCAATTCATTCAATGCGCCGATACACGCGATATTCAGCGTTGAGGATCCGGCAAGTCCGGCACCGGCAGGAGCCTCGGAACGGGTGATCATATTGAAACCCACCTCCGGCCGAAAAAAATAAACAAGCTTCGAAAGCAGTTCGAGACGTGGTTCGTTCTTGAGTTTCGAAAGTTCGCTTAGACCGATCTCAAACTTCTCGCAGCGGTCGATAGATTCGATCGAGATTCGATCGTCGTTTCGCGTTTCTATGCGGCAATGAGCAGTAAGGTCGATCGCGAAATTGATAGTGGAAGCGCCTTCGTGGAAGAGGAATATCGGCGGAATATCGATGGTGCCGCCGGCAAGGTCGACACGCGTCGGAGCTGAAGATTCGATGATCATTTTTGGGGATAGACTGGCAAGGCCGGACTAAATATTAACCCATCGGAATTGAAATGACGTAACGGTGAACCTAGTTTTTAGCGGCGGTCGTTGAGGCCTTTGATTTGGGTTTGTTTTTTTCTGAACCTCTTTCGTCTTTGTCGGGCTCGCGGGACAAGTGAAGACGTTCCGTCAGGTCATGAAGCTTCACGTGTGCAACTTCCTCAACCGCGAGCAACTTCTCTTCTATCCTGTGAATAGTTTCGGGATTTGCCTCTTCGACCTTCTCTGATATCCAAAATCTTTCGATCACATAGAACAGAATAACGCCCGCCAGAACAAGGAAAAACAGCGTAATGCCTATCTGTTTAAAGTCGCCGATCATCGACGTGATCGCGCCGCTGAAAAAATAACCGGCTCCGGAAAGAAAAAAGACCCATAGGGCGCAGCTTATGCCGTCAAGTATCAAAAAACGGCCGAAAGGCATCTTTCCTATGCCATAAAAAACGCACATGGCGGCACGAATACCGTAGATGTACTTTGAGATAACGATCGCAAAAGTGCCAAATTTATCGATCAGCTTTTCGATGCGCGGCTGGGCCATCTGATAAAACCGATAGTCCTTAGCATTCTCGTGAAATCCGCGGCCGACGCCATAAGCGACGCAGTCGCCTGCCATTCCCCCGACGGTTCCGAAGAAAAGCACCTTTAACCAACTGTAGTTGCCGAAGTAGCCGCTATGCGCCATCGCGCCGGAAATTAAAAGGGTAATGTCGCCTTCGATCGTGCAGAGAGCAAAAACAGCGTAAATGCCATACTGCGCGATGATTTGCGAGAGTTCATCCATACAACAGATGCAAACAGGGGTATCTGCAGGCTTACAAAAGATTAACTTTCGCAGCGAACAAGGTCAAAGCGGGTTAAAAGTTAAGATTCGGGTGTGATCTCGATCCTGACTTTGAACGAGCCGGAATTATCATCGAGGTTTCCTTCATTCAAGCCCAGGAACAATGTTCCGTCTCTTGTAGCGACAAATTCGCGGTCATTTCCGATATAAATGAAATCGTTGTTGTCATCGCCGATAACAGCGATCAGGGCGCCGGTAGGAACGCTCTTAAGGAGTTTCTTGTCATCGGAAAGCGTGTATTGACCCGAAGGGCCGGTCTTCTGACCTTTACCGAGCGAAACCTCGCCATCGCCGACAATTCGGATACGCTGGCCTCGCTTTACGACCCAGCCGGAGTTTGTCCAGCCATTTGAGGTGTTGTCCGCAAGTACATTCACATTTAGCACAACCGGCTTTATCAAGGGCCTCGAGGATGAGGTGTCAACCGTCGGATCGATCTTGGGTTTCGTTTGTGCGGGCGGTAACGATTCCTCCACTACAACTACCGGCGGCTTTTTCTCTGCAGGCGGATCGTAATTGCCGGCATTTGACGCGACCGGTTCCGTTCGCCGCACTAGCGGTTCCGGACGATCGAAAACGATCGACTCGATCTCGTCGGCATAGAAGGTGAATTCCTTTTTTCTTGCTCCTTCGCCGACGGTGATCGTAAATCTACCGCCGTTGTAGCCGGTGATCCGGCCTTTTATAATGCTGCCGTCCTTTAGTCGTATCGTATCGGCAAATGCAAGGATCGAGCACAAAGCAACCACAATAACCAGTGACAAGCATCGCGAAGACAATTTTCGGAATATCATGACAACCGCCTCTACAAACGGGAGAAACATCGACCACATCCGGCCTCGGTAAAGATGCGGGAGGTGACCGTCCAGTTGCAGTTTTTTCCGGCCGGGGAACTACATTCAGATTATACAACTCTAATCAAGCAATGGCGCATTTTTGCAAGATTTATCGTTACGTGTCGTTCTTTACATGGGAAACGTGTGCCGAAGCTTCGGCGCAGAGTAATAGAAAGATGATGAACAAAGCAGTTAAAGACGTCGTGGTCAGTTCGATGCTGGTTGCTTTCTGTTGTGTTTTTACGGCTCTCGGGCGAACACCATCGCTTGGAGAAACGAAATGGCAACTAACGTACTTGAACGGAAAGGCGGTTTCAACCAAAGCCTATCTGGAGTTCGATGCGAGATTAACGAGGGTTACCGGTAATGCAGGCTGCAATCGCATGTTTGGTTCGGTCGTAACGATCAACCGGCAGATCAGTTTTGGCCCGCTCGGCATGACAAAAATGGCATGCGCTGAACGAGAGGCGAACCGCATCGAGTCCGAATTCACAACTGCTTTGGCGCGGGTCAACCGGCTGCGCCAATCGGGAGAGAGTCTTCAACTGATGAGCGGGAGTCGAATTATTTTGAGGTTCACGGCGAAGAACGACGAACCCGGACTCGAAGATAAAAAATGGATCGTTGAAAACTTGAATGGAAAGAAGATCGAGGTAAAAGGCGAAATGCCGTTCATTTCGTTCGATGCTGAGAAACAAAGCGCCGGTGGCAACACCGCCTGCAATGTGTTTGGCGGCAGCTACGCCGTTTCAGGCGACACCATTCGCATATTCGATACCATTTCCACAATGAGGGCATGCATCGAAGACGATCGAATGGAGATTGAACGGAAATTCATGGACGCGCTGCAAAGTGCGAACCGCTTTGAGATCAAGAACGGCAAGCTTTATCTATATCGAAAAAGTAATCTTCTGATGAAGATGCGGGGTGAAAACAAATAGCGACCAAAGCGAGAGATCGACAAGAACCGCCCTTGTGTGGCGGTTCTTTTTTCATTTTCCCGCCAGAATGTACGGTGACTATGCGGTTAGACTTTTCGCTGATGCTTACCTTCAACGGCGCTCAAACAGTACTGCGAACGAGTAGATATTCTTCGCATTCGAATCAAATATCTCGACACGATTCATGCCATTTCTAAACGCCGTCGCTGCCACAGAGACCGAAACACTGCGTTGACCTCCGGGTTCGTTGTTCGGTTTAAGATCGGCCGCTACCGGGCTGTCATTCAGCCGAACCGATATAGTGCCTTCGGAAATTGCGTTGGGTAGAATGATCTTCAGAGCGACGCGTTTCTCCTCATTCTCGAGCCGCAACGTGCGAACCCCGGCCGGCCCACCGCGAATACCCGTAGGGCGCAAGATCAAGGTCGCGATGGTCGGGACGATCGGTGATTCGTCGGAAGGCGGCTTGGTGACAGCGATCTTTTTTTGCAATTCAGAAAGTTCGCTCTCCAGAGCAGTCCGCCGTTCGCGTTCAGATTCGAGGTCGGTTGTGAGGTCGCTTCCTGCAGCGCGTTCGGATTCCAGCATCGCCTGAAGTTCTGCCTCGCGTTGCCGCAATTCACTTATGCTGTTTCCCTCAGCATTCAACCGGGCGATCTGCGTATTCAAGTTGCGATTCTGAACCAACAATAGGCCGACCATGCCTGCAAGTACAAGACCGAGGGCGGCGGCGGCGAAAGCAGGAGCTCGGAACGCAAAACCCAGGCGTTCGTACCACGGGATTCTTTCTTCAGCCTGTGGGACTATTGTTCGAACCTCGTCGACATATCTCTTCAGAAGTATTGCATTGTCCAGTTTCTTCCGGCGGGCGGGAACTCTCGAAAGCGAATTGCGCAATGCTGCAGCGGTTTCTTTATCGAGCTTTCCGCCAACATATTTATCGACAAGCTCATTCTCGCGTTCCGCGACTTCGTAATAAAGTTCGTCATCGGTCAGGAAACTTTGTTCCAGACTTTCAATTTCGGTGTTGCCTAACTTTCCAAGGAGATAATTGTCGATCATCGCCGATCGTTCACGGTTCATCGGGTCATTACCTCCTGTTCATTGGTGTCCGAAATCCCTTTTTTGGTTACACGTTCCACGCAATTGTTAATACAGCGCTCTAACTTCTCACGTAGCCGGCATGCACGCACCTTCAAAGCTCCGATCGATATATCGAGCGAGTCCGCGAGTCTCTTTCGGGCGTCTTTGTTTTTTTCGTTAGTGTCCGTATCGTAGTAGCCAACTATGATCTTTTGATCAGTGGGATTGGGAACTGTATCTGCTAGGCAGTCCCGAAGGCATTCCATTCGCGGATCACGTTCGTTCAGAACGTCAATATCCGCGTATACTGCCACTTCCGGCAGGTCTTCGCCGACCGCATCCTCGCGTTTTTTGCGGCTGTGTTCCAACCAGACGAAACGTGCGACCGAACCGGCATAGGCAGCCACATTCTCGACCTTTTCTCCGGCGGCGATCTTTCCGGCGACGCGGTCAAGCGTGCGGTCGGCTAATTCGTCCGCATCAGATTCGATGCATCCACGCCAAGTCAGTAAGCTTACAAGTTTGCACCGCAGCATTTCGTATTTCTCAGCGGCATGTATCTCGTCGGCGTCAAGTGCCGACAAAAGCATTTCGAACGAATTTGCGTCGAGTGTGGACACTGGCGTTGAATTCCAGAGATTATTGATTTTAGGTTGATTACAGCCCGAACGACTTCGTAACGGTAGCAAAAAACGCCCCGGATCGACCTAAATTCTGCGATCGACCCTGGGAGCATTCACAACTGCCAGAGACTATTTTGGCAGACTAAAGATCGGCGTTTTCGCGTTCCCATAGCGGCCGTCGATCTGCGGATGCTGATTGTTCTCTTGCGTAAACGCGTCGACCGCAACATTCTTACTAACGGCCGCCATCAAGGTCTCATAAGTCAGACGCGTTCCGCCCGGACTATTTATCTGCTTCAGCAGATAATAGGTAAACAATCCCATTGGCTGCGGCAAGTTTCCCGCATCGAGCGAGAACTCGTCGTCCTTCGACCCCGTTAGAACGATGTAAAGCGGATTGACCGGTATCGGAAAACCTGACGTGCGCGTCACAGCGGGTGTTCCTAGCTCGAGCTCTTCATACCGCCGAGCACCGAACAGGGATGCAAGGGATGCTGTACGTATCGGATCTTTTGTCTTTTTCCCTTTTCCGATCGTGCCCGAATGACAGCTATCGGAAATAAAAACCACCTGCGCACCCTTCTTAGTAAAACCTGCAAATATCGCAGCAAGCTCGTCATCGAGGATCAAATTTCTCCAGGGCTTGCCGCTCGTCGCGGATCCCGCATCGACAGGCACTATCGCAGAGTCATATTTTGCTCGCGGGTACCATACTTCCGTCTTCCCGGTGTCAGGATTGACCACTTCCAGATAGGTCAGGGTCGTCTCGTCCTGATCTTCGGACCTAGCGTCAGGAAATAGTGTCCCGTGGCCCGAATAATCGAAAACGAAAATGTCTCCTTTTTGCGCGACCGCCTGGTATTTCATCAAGTTGCTCAAGATATTTTCGCGAGTCGCGCTCGCATCCGTCAGCAAAGTTGTATCAGGAGCAAGAAAGCCAAACTTTTGCATCAAGGTCGCACGTACGTTTGTGACGTCATTAACGCAGCCGCGAAGCTCATTGGCGCCCGAATACTTATTGATCCCTACAAAGAGGCCATACTTCCTGCCCGCTGCCGTGGCTGATCCACTTAGGGCAGCGAACGAGCATATCGCTGCGATCAAAATAAAAAGTTTGCTGATTTTCATTGCTTGGTGACTCCTTTTGCGGACAATAATAGTTTCAATTTCTAAAATTAGGCAAATCTATAATTTCTTCGGTTCGCCGACCTCAAACAAAAGGTCAATTGCGATCCATTCATTACTAGTGCCAAGCGACGCATTTTGGTTACGGCTGACCGTTTCCATTTCAAGATAAGAGAGGTCGCTCCAGGTCACGGGACTCGTAGTTAATAGAAATTTGAACGCATCCGATCCTTCATCGCTTGGGGTTCGAAACGCACCGGCCTCGATAAAATCCCCTCTGGCATTCAGACGGCATCGGTCGCTGTTCACGATGCGTTTTCCTCCGTTTTTCGGGATGAGCACGCCCGATTTTTCCTCGTCGATATTTCGAGGAAACTGGACCTTTATGCTGCCGTCGGAACGTAAATTAAGCATTGAAATAAAGAGGTCGTAAGCGGAATTGTTTGTTACTTCAAACCAAAAAACCTCTTGCGGGGAAAATGGGTACTGCCCGGAGACATTTTTAGCGACTACTTCATATTTGTCGGCGACAAACTTACCATCAACACAGTTTTTTTCGCCGCTGAATTGCCCCGAAGCCGTGGAGAGGCGAATTGGTTTTATGATGACCTTTTCCGCAAGACGCGAACGACGATTCTGGAGAGCCGCGACAGACCGGTAACGCGAAATATGGATAAGAGCCTTCTCGATCCGAGTCGCAGCTGAATCTATCGCCGAACGCTCATTTCCCGCGGCCTCGACGCAGAAACCGAACAAAGGGACATAATCCTGCCCGACGAGGTAATAAATTTCACGATCCAGGTCGTTTTCGTTAACCCCGCTTCCCGTTTCGAAACACTTGGGCGTTTTGCTGGTCGCTTTCGGAAACACCTTTGAATACTTATCTTTCAATAACGCGATGTTCCAGCGTCCGGTCTGAC
>JBJMGN010000176.1:0-12169 GCA_045807885.1 Pyrinomonadaceae bacterium
CATACGCGCGCTCGATGCGGTTTGCGGCCTCCAATGATCCGGCCGTAGCTCGGTCGGTAAATTCGCTGGATCGTTTCGTACGCGCTGCAGACAGGACGAAACAATTCTCAAACAAGCCGATCTCCGAAAAGGACGCGATCGATTATGCATTCGAGACGCTCGGCATCGCCGCGCAGCCAGGTTACACACAGTGGAGCATTGTTTATGATCAAAAGCGGATGAAGATACATTTCCGCACAAAAGACCGGCCCGAGATCAAAACGATCGACACAAACTTTTTCGATTACGGATGCATTTCGCCTGTGATGATGTTCGACCTGAACGGTCCGGAGACTGGCGACATCGCACCACTCTTCAAACAGTACACGCGTGCTGCTAACCGCAACCTCATCGAACGGGCTTATGATGGAACCGATTTTCTAAAAAAAGTGCCTAATACCACACGGGATGCGGCTGCCGAATTTCCCGAGCGTTTTACTTGTTCGAGCGTTCAGCCCCTTCGCGACAAAATGCAGACGCGTGCCGAAAACAGAGGGCATGATTGGGTCCTGCCGCTCGCCTACATTTTCAAATACCTTGCGACTTCGCGATAATGTTCCGAACGTTATGAGGTTCGGACTGATCGCCGGTAACGGCCAATTCCCTTTTCTGGTTGTTGACGGTGCGCGCCGCTCCGGCGCATCGCTGTCGGTCGTTGCGATCAAGGAAGAAACTGATCCGCGAATAAACGATGCGGCCGAAAAGGTCCTGTGGGTCGGCATTGGTCAACTCGGGAAAATGATCACGTTCTTCAAACGCGAGGGCGTCGAAAAAGCGATGATGGCGGGTCAAGTGAAGCACGTTCAGATCTTTTCAGGAGCATTGCCGGATGTTCGAATGATGAAAATGCTTTGGAACCTGCCCCGGCGAAACACAGACGCATTGATCGGCGGGGTTGCCGATGAACTTGCGAAAGAAGGCATTGAACTGATCGATTCAACCTATCTCATTCCTGATCAACTCGCTCACAAGGGCGTTTTGACGAAACGATCGCCGGACAAAACCGAAAAGCAAAATATCGAATACGGGCTTCAGATCGCGTCCGAGATCGCCAGGCTAGATCTTGGGCAGACGATCGTCGTACGCTCAAGTGCATGTGTCGCGATCGAAGCGATGGAAGGTACCGACGCGACCATTCGCCGAGCAGGCGAATTGGCGAACGGCAAACTTACAGTCGTGAAGGTCGCGAAACCTAACCAGGATATGCGGTTCGATGTTCCGGTCGTAGGGCTGACTACGATCGAAACAATGATCGAAGCCGGAGCAACTTGTCTCTCGGTAACCGCTGCGAAAACGCTTATTTTTGACCGCGATGCAATGCTCGCATTGGCAAATCAAGCCAAGATCTGCGTGATCGGCAGCTGAGCCCGAAACTAAATCGCATTAGCTTGCGTACTAATCTTTTGCATTTAATTCATTATTTCGGAGATTCAATGAGAAAAACCCTTTTAGTACTTTCACTGGCTATCGGTCTGCTTGCGCCCGTCGGGCTTTTAGCTCAAACCGTAAAGATCACGTCAGCCGAGCGCAAAGCGGCCGAAGGCGTCACTGCCGAGCAACTTAGCAATTACCTTTATTTCGTCGCTTCCGATGCGATGGGCGGCCGCGATACGCCATCGCAGGGTCTCGATGTCACGGCGGAATTCATTCGCATGAATCTCCAAAAATGGGGCTTCAAGCCGGCCGGCGATGAGGGCACTTTTTTCCAACGTATCGCTCTCGGGAGCGAAACAGTTGACACCGCCAAAACGACCTTTTCGATCGGCGGCACTGCCTATAAATTGGGTGATGACTTCGTTCGGATAACCGGTTCGGGTTCTGCGGATGGAAAGCTCGTGTTCGGGGGTAGCGGATGGATGGTGAAAGCTAAGAACCTCGATGGCCTATCAGGTATTGATGTCACCGGAAAAATAGTCGTTTTTGCACCAACAAGCTTCAGCCCGCGATTTCCGGTACCACAGCCGTCGGGTGTAACGCAGGAAGACTTAAAGGGAACGAGGGGTATTGATTGGGCGGATCCTATCGCAAATGCAACGGCAAAAGGTGCGAAGGCCGTCATTATAATTGCGCCGCCCGCAACGCAATCCAACTGGGGCCGTATTCGCGGCTTGGGCGGTCGGGGCAACCTTTATCCCGAAAAACTTAGACCGACGACAGCCGCTGGACCTTCGATCCCTGTTCTCCTCGTCTCTCAGCCGGTCGGCGATGCGATTTTTGCGTCTGAGTCGGGTGACCGAGCTTCTTCGACGGTGTTTTCGATGGCGAAAAATGCTACTACCAATGTCGCAGTAAACAAAGATACGGTCTGGACCCAGAATGTCGTTGCAGTTTGGGAAGGAAGCGATCCGATCCTGAAAAATGAAATGGTCGCGATCGGGGCACACTATGATCACGTCGGGACGAATCTCAACGCACCCGGCAGCGACAAGATCTGGAATGGAGCGGATGATGACGGCTCGGGAACGGTTGCGGTCCTGTCTATAGCGGAAGCATTGTCAAAAGCTCAGTCGCGACCGAAACGATCGGTACTATTCGTTTGGCATTGCGGTGAAGAAAAGGGGCTTTGGGGCTCGGACTATTTCAACCGATTCCCGACCGTCGATATCAAGAATGTGATCGCACAGTTAAACATCGATATGATCGGCCGTAGTAAAAAGGACGGCGATACGAATCCCAAAAACAAGAATCTTACTGGCCCAAACGCGATATATGTGATCGGTTCGGAAATGATGAGCTCAACTCTGGGAGCGATCACAAAGGGAGCCAATTCGTCGTATTTGAATTTGACCTACGACTATAAATACGACGATCCGAAGGATACAAATCGCTTCTTTTTCCGCTCGGACCATTTTCACTACGCTCAAAACGGAATTCCTATTACATTCTGGTTCGACGGCGAACACGAGGACTATCATCAACCAGGAGATTCGCCGGATAAGATCGACTACGACAAGATGGAAAAAATATCGAGAACGATATTTCTGACAATGTGGGAACTGACAGATCTGAAGGAAAGGCCAAAGATCGACAAACAGCTTCCGCCGGAACTCACTAATCCGAGATAAAACAACGGGGACTTCGGTCCCCTTTCTTATTTTTGTTCTGAGATGAACTGCCGGTAGGCTTCCGAGCGTGCTAGGCCAAATTCCTTTGCCGCCTTTTTCAAAGCTGACTTGCGGTCCGCGCCCTCATTTTCGAGCTCCCGAACGCGATCTGCAAGGGACGTTCTGTTTTCCGCGCGGATACCTTCCTTGACCTTTTCACCGATCACAATAACGATCTCGCCTTTTACTTCCGAAGAGGCAAATTTCGACGCGAGCTCGTCGAGATCGCCGAATATTACTTCCTCGTGCAGCTTCGTGAGCTCACGAACTACCGCAGCATCTCTTGGTCCGAGAATCTCCGCGCAATCGACGAGCGATCTGCTAAGTCTGTGAGGTGATTCATAAAACGTTAAGGTTCCTGGAATGTCTGCAATTGACTGCAGATACTTGCGTCGTTCTCCTTTGCGTGATGGCAAAAATCCGCCGAAAAAAAGCTTGTCTGTTGGAATTCCCGAAATTACGGCCGCATTTACGAATGCGACGGGACCAGGGATCGGCACGACCGACACGCCGCGTTGACGCGCGCGTTGCACTATCCTGTATCCAGGATCACTGACCACCGGTGTTCCCGCATCAGAAACCAGTGCCACCGACTCTCCCTCCAACAGTCGATCGATCAATTCTTCAGACCTCGAAAGCTCATTGTGTTCGTGGTAGCTAATAAGTTTTTTTGAAATGCTGTACGCATTCAGAAGTTTTGCCGTATGCCGAGTGTCCTCGCACGCAATAACATTGACGGTCTGCAGCGTTTCAATTGCGCGCTGCGAGATGTCCTTCAAATTGCCGATCGGCGTAGCTACTATGTACAAAACTCCCGACATGTTCGCCTAATTCTAAGTCACGCGACACGAAAGCGTGAACTCTAAACAAAAAAGCCCGGTCCTTTCGAACCAGGCTTTTCATTTACCAATTAACTAATGCTTAGAACGGGTTGCGGCCGTTTCGTCCTCCGCGTCCGTTACCGTAAGCATTTGCAACGATATTCAGATCCTGACGAATCGCATTCCACTGGTACTGCAGTGTCGAACTCATCCGCATTCTGCGAAGTTCATTTTCAAGCTGCGAACCAATGCTCAGCAAACGCTGTGCGGCCTGCTGGTCACGCGAGTCACCACGGCCCCACTGGCTATTGCGGCCATAACGTCCGTTGTTGTTGTCGTCGTTATCAGTACGGTTTTCGAAATCATTTGCCGCGCGTCGGAAATCTTCGGCAAGGCGTTTGATGTTGTCATTGCCATAACCTCGATTGCCGTATGTGCCGCCGCCAAGAATCGTTCCGATAATGTTACCGCTACGGTTTCGGTTGTAATTGAATTCACGATCCACCTGGCGTTCGAAATCACGGCTTCGGTCCTTCAATCGGTCAGCCACGTTTTCCAGGTTGCCCCCGTAACGGCCGCCGTTGTTATTGCCACCATTCGGATAATACCCACCATTGTTGCCGCCCCACTGCGCCGACGCTATCGACGGCAATGCCATAACCATCAGCGAAAATACGCCTAACGCGATAATATTTTTGATCTTGTTCATTTTATTTCCCCTCTCTTTAAGAATCATCGCAATGGTTTGCCATTGCCGGGGATGTAAATAGCAAAGGGCGTGCCATTGGCAACCCCCTCTTACGGTTCAAAAGCTAACTAGTGAAAACATTCAACTTATGGTTTTGAGCATAGGATTTGAGCACGAGCTTCGAGTCATCTTTGCCGCGTTAGGTGCACGATTTCGTCGAATTGGCTTTCAGGAATTAATAAATTCGACCTTTCTATATTATTGTGCAAAGGTGTCGCCCTCTCAAGCCGCGTTCGCATTAAGATTTAGGATCGCCGCCAAGTGCGGATAGAACTTCACGACTGCGTCTGCGGCGTTTTTGAACCCGTGCTGCTGAACACAAAAACTGGCTGTTGCATTAAGTTTCGAGATGGTCCATGGACAGTTTTTGTCCCATGCTGCGGTACCACGCGCACGGCTTACGCGTCCGTCCACCGTGAGCCGCTCGGGATTGCTGAGCTGTTTTGCAACCTCGTTAAACTTGCTCTGGAAAAGCCGAATATTTTTTTTCGTTTTGCCGTCAAGCGTTCCCGATTGCGTTGAGGACAGATCGCCCGGAGGGCACCAGCGCATGTTTACCAACACGATCTCAAGCAAAACTTTGACGAGGATCACGTCGTCAGGCCGTCCCCATTCCGGACCAACGGCCTCGGTCACGTTCATCATGTGAAGCTTCTCTCCATTTTGATCTAAAATATCTACTTGTGCCATTTCTTTTACTCCTTGATTAGTTTTCCCACGTATTGCTTTTGACCCAATACTTTAACCACATCGATGGCGTACATTGACTACTACCGACCTGCAGATTGATATGCCGGAGACTCACGCGTTTCCTGCGCCGAGCTTCCTCCGCATAGCGGATCACCGCCGGGCGCAATTAGGCAGCCACCATTCCTTTTGGCGTTGTCAATAGAGGCGTGTGCATAAGAAATCCCTGCGCTTATCCCTCCCGACACGCCGACCTGCAGTCCGCCGATGTCGAGCCAATAAGGATCATGGTCGACGTTCCAGAATGTTACGTACGCTGCGGATGCACCCACACCGACCGTTAAGTCGGCCTCTGCGACGGTCGCCCGTCCGTTAAAGTCGCCGGCCCAAAGCTCGGGTGTTGTAAAAAATGTGGGTGAGAACGTCGATAAACTTGCGCCGCCGCTGAGTCCGCCGCCCAAAGAAATGCCGTAGAGGGTCAACGGGATGAAGAGCTGATTTTCGACATCAAACAGCGTTAATCCCAGCGTGCCCGCACCCAAAATCTTTTTTGATGCTGCGAACGATAGCCCAGCCGAGATTGCCCAGCTGGCCGAGCGTTTCTTTTGTAAACCTGTCATTTCTTTCTCCTTGACCTTGCATTGTTCGATCGTCGCAAAAGAAATTCGAGCGACGGATTGTCTAAAGGGTTATCGCCTCGCTGTTTTTGCCTTTGCAGTATTCGAGTAGGCGGAATTCCCGACGTCGTTGACTGCCCTGATTCGATAAGAGTATTGCGTCGCGGTTGACAGTCCGGTGTCGAGATAATTTACGGTGTTCCCTCCAGGGGAGGCGAGAAGGTTGAACATTCGGCATTTGCCCTTACCGTCACAGCGTTCGAGCTCGAAATTCGTTTCATTGCTTGCGTTATCACTCCACGTAAGAACAATTTCAGTACCCGAAAAGGGATTGGCCACAAGATTGCTTGGCGCCGCCGGTAGCGTCGGCGGAGGGGTCGGCGACGGACTAGGACTCGGCGTGGGCGACGGTGTAGGCGTCACGGACGGCGTTGGTGTTGCCGTCGGTTCCGGCGTTGGGTTCGGTGTTGGATCGGGAGTAGGTTCCGGCGTCGGCGATGGGGTTGGAGATGGCGTTGGCGATGGGGTTGGAGTTGGAGTCGCGGACGCTGGCTGCCCGATCACAAACGGTGACAGCGACGTGACGACGCCGCAAATAGTTCGCGTCGGAAAATCCCTTGTTGTAGTTACGTCCACAAGAAAGCCGTTTTCACCGTGAAGCAAGCTTAGGGTCGCAAAGGTTCCCGAATCGTTAACATTCGGAACATTTATGCAGACCGTTATGTTTCCCGTAAATGTCGCGGTGGTTTTGATTTCGTAAGCGGCAGTGCCCGGGACGACGGCGTAACCAACCGGAAGCGTCGCGTCCACCGATGAAGGATCAATCTCAGTCACGCTTGTAACGCCGGGCGCCGTGACATTTTGGAAGACCAAACTTGCATTCTGCCATTGCTGCTGAACGGCCGTTCCCGACGAAGTGTATAGACCGCTCGCCGCGATCGAATATATTACGCCATAAAAAGGATTCGCCGTGTTAGTAAACTCGGTTGTTCCGTACAGATTGCCGAACGCGTCTCGGAAGAGTTTTCCCCACGGCCCCGAACTTTTCGAGGCAGATTTGTCCGAGAATTCGTAATAAACTACTTTGTTGCTACCGTCCCGCTTCATCGAGAATATCTGGCCCCAACCTCTTGTTCCTCCGCCGTAATCAGCAACATACAGTCGCTGGTCGTTGCCTTCTAGCAGCGAAATCGAAATGCCGCCGCCCGGACCGTAGATAAATTGAAACGTCGAAGACGGATCGGGCGCGTGCGGGTCAAGCCGGAACACTCTATGGAAGGTTGCTCCGTAGATCATGCCATCCGAACCGTAGATCAACGTTTGCGGATAATTATGAGAACTGGGGAAGAATGAGACGCAGTAGGGGTCGGACGGACACGGGTCTACACGGTAATACCTGAAAACGTGAAGCACCTGGTACTGCGTGTTCGTATCTCCGGGTGCCACCGGGTTTATTTTGAAAAGCTCACCGCAAACTTCCGTTTGGCTCGCTCCGCTGCACGTGGCTCCATTGAAGAGATTTACGCCGTAAAGTACGTTGTCGGCGCCCAGCACGATCTGCTGCGGGAGCGCTCCGTAGTCATCGAATTCGTGGATGATCGTAAATCCGGTGCCATTCGTTGCAACTCGGAACACCGCAGGATTGCCGACAAATCCTCCGTATGCCAGAACGCCGTAAATGTAATTATTTCGAACGACGAGCTGGCGCTGAGGAACCTGCCTGCCGCCGAAATCTGCAATTAACGTTGTAAATGTGTTTGTTTCCGGTGCGTAGGAGAAGATCGTACCGGGGTCATTGAATCCACCGCTTGTCGTCCCATAAAACTTTTTCGACACAGTATCATAGACGAGTTCGTGGTAAGGCACCTGTCCGTCGCCGACACCTGTAAAATTGTGAACGACCGTGAACGCCCGGCTTGCGGGATCGAAATAGTAAAGCGTGCCCTTATCGGACGTTCCACCCTCATACGTAACTCCGAAAAGTCGGCCGTCCGGCGCAGGTACGAGACCCGCGAATGCCGAACCTGGAAGCGCGGTCTCGGCATATGCATCTCTTGGGGGCAAGACTGGTATTGCAACTGTTTCGCTGAAGACTTCACCGATGTCGATTGGATTTCCGCATCCGCCATCCCACCCAGCAAAGATCACTTTGAATCGTCCGACCGAGTCCGTCAGGATCAGCCGCGAAAGGCTCCGGCAGTCACCAAACGTATCGTGAACTGCAAATCGCAACTGATCGCCGATGTTCGCGTTGAATGAGATCGGTTGTCTAGCACCGGACGATGAAGCTCCGTCATTGTAAATTTGAACCCCATTCAGAAATACAGCCAACCCGTCGTCGACGACGAAGGTCCCGGTGCCGTCTGCTGAACCGGATAATTTGTAATTTGTCCCGAAGGCGGTTGCCGTTGTAAAAAGGAGAATTATTAACGCTGTCAAAAGTGATGTTCTCAAATGTATCTGGGGCTTGTCGTACATGTTTATTCTCCTTTCTGAAATCTCTGAAATGTTCTTCTGTTTTCTCGTGATCGATGTTCAATGCTTCTCGGTCGAGCTTAATTTCTTTCCCTCGTCACGGAACGCTAACGTAATAGCCATTTACGACAACGAGGTTTTGAGCGCTGGGTGTATAGAAAGTTACGCCGACGACCTGACCTGCGGTTGCGCGCACTTTGATCGGGTCTGAGTAATTCCACAGAACCGAGTCGTTACCGTTGCGAAAGACCACCCGAGGCGTCAGAAATACGGTTTCCACATTATCGATGGTGAGCCCCATCGAGGGTTGTCCAAGGAAGGTGGCCAACGTACCGCTGTAGCCTGTGAAATATTCCAAGATCAAGATCTTGCCGGACGGTACAGTGGTCAAAACGGTGCTGAAGTCTATCCCCTCGCGCGAGATGAATCTCTTATTGAATGGCTGGCGAGCTGCATCTGGATCAGGGCTCGCATTCGTCGTTTGAACTGTTAGCGGCGATGAAGCGGTTCCATCGCCCGTGATGGCTCCCAATGTAAAAATCTGGGTTATCCCCGCTTTCGTTTGCATAGATCCGTCCGGAAACTTAATGCCGCCTGTGGTCGATTCGATCACCCCACCGACGGCAAGCTTAGAGCCGGTCCCCGAGGTACCGATCGGCACATTCCCGGCGTCGTCGTATTCAACATATTTCACCTTTTTGGATACCTGCCCGAAACAATGAGCAGTAACCCCCAAAACCACTAAAAAAAGGGCGGCCAAATTTCTCAATTTCATGTAACTTATCTCTCCTGATATTCGTTTAAATGCGGTTAACAGAAAGGAACAGGCACGGATCGCTCCGCCTAAAATCTTCCATTTTTGGAAGACTTGGGTTACATTTAGCAAACAGCCTCTGAAACTGTTGCTAATGTGTTTTACCTGCTCCTCGCCCGTTATTTTGCGTGCGAGGTAGCGATGATGTCATCGGATTTAACTTCAGATTTACTTCAATTTAACTTCACGATGCCCAAAGGCAGTAAAAATGGGATGTATTCGTTCGACCGGTTCAAATTAGATTCCGAAAAATTAATGCTTTACCGCGACGAAACGGAAATAACCCTCGCTCCGAAGATCGTCAAAACGCTCGCAGTCCTCATCGAAAACCGTGGCTCCATTCTCAGCAAAGACGAATTGATCGAAAAGGTTTGGGATGATTCGATCGTGGAGGAATCTAATCTTTCACAGAATCTCTACATTCTTAGAAAAACGCTCGGGACGAAACCCGACGGCGGGCAGTACATCGAGACACTTCGCCGGCGCGGATATCGCTTCAATGCCGAGGTATCGAGTCAATCGAAAAACAATACAGTTGTACAAAATGATGCACTTCTGTCGCGCGTTGCACTGATCGGTCGTGAAAAAGAATTGGATCATGTGATCGCGCTACTCGCTCGCGACGAAGTGCGCCTCGTGACGGTATCTGGTGTCGGCGGCGTAGGAAAGACCACCTTAGCCAGAGCGGTTGCTAAAAAACTGAAGGGCGAACGAGACGTCTTTTTTGTAGAACTCGCAGCGGTCAGGCGTCCGGAACTCGTCGTGTCGGCGATCGCCGCTACGCTCGGTGTCAAAGAATCTGGCGATGAATCCGCGATCGACCGAATAAATGAGAGTTTGGAGGGCCGCTCGACCCTTCTGGTGCTTGATAACTTTGAGCAGGTCGTTTCGGCCGCTCCGTTGTTGGTGGAGCTGACTAATTCGGACAATTACGGGTTGAAAATATTGATCACGAGCCGGGTAACGCTTCGTGTGAAAGCGGAAACACTGTATGTACTACCACCGCTCCAAGTCCCGGCGGTGAATGGGAATACTGCTGCGGTGTCGGAACTATCGAATTGCGAAGCGGTCAGTCTGTTTGTTGAAAGGGCGAAACAAGCTCAGCCGGAGTTTGAATTAATGCCAGCAAACGCCGCCGATGTTGCAAGCATTTGTACACAATTAGGCGGACTGCCATTGGCAATCGAAATCGCCGGGGCCCGGATGCGATTCATGTCACCGGAAGCAGTGTTGCGGCGGCTCCGAAAACAGCTTGATTTCTTGCAAGGCGCAAAAAGGGACGCACCTCAACGGCAGCAGACGATGCGTGAGACCATCGCCTGGAGCTACGACCTGCTGACCCACCGAGAAAAACGGATGTTCGCGCGCTTCGGTGTGTTTTTGGGCGGATTCGATCTGGAAGCGGCGGAATATATCTGTTCCGACCTCAGCGGCGGATCTTCCACTTCGATTTTGGACGACATCACCTCACTCGTCGAACATAATCTCTTGGCCGCTAGAAATTCAAGAAATGGTGAACCGCGTATTTACATGCTTGAAGTGGTCCGTGAATTCGCCGAGGAAGTTCTTACTGAGCAAAATGAGATCGAAACAACAAGGGCCGCTCACGCCGAATATTTTCTCCATCTGGGCGAAGAAGCGGAGCCGCAGCTGCTTGCCGCACGATCGGCTGCATGGCTTGATCGGTTGGAAACGGAACACGACAATCTGCGAGCAGCCTTCGCATGGTCGACGGAGCATGATCCTTCGATAGGACAGCGGCTGGCTGGAGCAATCTGGCGCTTTTGGTGGCTTCATGGACATATTCGCGAAGCCTGCGACGAGCTCGGCGTTTTCCTATCTATGTCCGACGCGGATCCGAAGGCGCGTGCCAAGATGCTTGTCGGCGCTACCTTTCTGAATCGTCTCGCCGGAAATTCTGATCGTTCCCGCATGTTTGCGGAAGAAGGTGTAAAACTTGCCTCGTCGAGTGGCGATCTCCGAACCGCAGCTCTATCGCTGAATCAGCTGGGATTTTTAGCTCTGGACGTTGGTGACTTTTCAACAGCTGAACGTATGTTTGGGAGAGGTCTCACGCGGGCCGAGGCATTGGGTGACATACAGATCCTTGCACTTTTGAATAACGGGCTCGGGGAACTAAGTCGTTCGAAAGGCGAATTCAAACAAGCAGCGGAATTTTACGGACGGGCACTCAAATACAATCGTGATGCGGGGGATCGGGTGCGGCAAACAACGTGTCTGATAAATCTTGGGGCAACAGCTTTAATGCAGGACGATCGCGAATCGGCGGGAGCGTTCTACCGTAACGGCCTGGAGATCAGCTCGGAAATGGAAGATATGAACGGCTCCCTTTACTGTCTGGAAGGAATGGCGGGCTCTTATTGGGCGCTACATGACCCGGAACGTGCATGTTTGATATTCGGGGCCGCCCATATGGGTAGACAGAAAAATAACTTGTTGCTCGAACCCGCCGATCAAGTGCCGTATGAAGAGTCAGTCGCGCTCGTTCGTGAAGCGTTAGGGAAAGATTCATTCACCGCAAAATTTTCGAAGGGCAGCGAAATGGGGTTGGATTCAGCGATATCCCTGGCACTAGATAAGGCAATCAGTCCGCAGCAGCCAACACCCACGTCGACATCCGTGAACGCCGAATCGCGCGTCCACGGCGAACATATTGTGGTCGAGCGGCAAGGGAATGTTCTAAGGCTGGTCAACTTGTCGCCACCCGAGAAAATCAATGGACTGGTTCCAGCCACGGTAGCGGCCGCAGTGGCAAAGCGACCGACAATATCGTGGTACCCGATTTCGATGGTCCTGGTTTTAACTGTCGCCGCAATCGGCATGGGTCTGTTTTCATATTTTGG
>JBJMGN010000177.1:0-4868 GCA_045807885.1 Pyrinomonadaceae bacterium
GGTCGCGAAGGCTATCGCGAATTTGAAAACCATCACCGTTGCTCCCGAAACATCTACTGCAAAGGAGCTTGCGCGGGCCGAGAAAAGCGATCAGCTAAGCACGATCGGCCTTTTCGATTGGGCGATCGACGAACTTGAAGAAGCAAAGAAGACGGCGCAGAATTCGCCAAAGATCAATCTCGCGTTAGCGCGTCATTACCGATTCAAGGGCGATAACGTGAATGCATTGCTTGCCTTGGCAAAAAGCTACCCCGATTATTCGCAGATGTTTCCTGAGGAAATGGGCCGCGAGGAGTGGGAGATCTTTTACCCGCTGGTCGCCTGGAACGATATTAAATACTGGGCCGCGCAGCGGAAGCTTGATCCGTATCAGGTCGCCGGACTGATCCGACAAGAATCGGTCTTTGATCCTCGAGCTCGCTCCGGAGCGCAGGCCTTTGGCTTGATGCAATTGCTCATTCCGACCGCCCGGGTCGTTGCCCGCAAATACGGTTCGACCGTCGAGGTCAATTCGGCCGAGGACCTTTACCGTCCCGGAGCGAATATCGAATTGGGCACCGGCTACATGCGCGACCAGCTCGATAAATACGGCCGCATCGAATACATGGCCGTCGCCTACAATGCCGGCCCCGGTCGAGTTGCGCCTTGGCGCGCATCTCTGCCGTTGGAGATCGACGAATTTGTCGAAGCGATTCCGTTCAAGGAGACGAAGGGCTACGTTCAAGGCGTGGTCCGCAACTCCGCACAATACCGCCGACTCTACGACGAAAACGGCAACTTCAAACCGAACGTCGGGACCCGACAGGTGCGCGGCGAGATCGATTCGAAATCGCGTGAGGAATTTACAGCGGAGTTTCCGGATGTCGTGGTCGAAGGCGGCGCGGGCGAATAGATCGAATGGCAGTTTATGTTGATAAGCTCGTCGATTATTCGTGGAGGCACGGCCCCTCTTGCCATTTGATAGCCGACAGTGTCAAAGAACTAAAGGAGTTTGCCATTCGGATCGGAATGCATGTCGAATGGTTCCAACCCAAATCGTCGCCGCATTTCGATCTGACCGTTGAAGGACGAAATATCGCGATCCAAAATGGAGCGATCGAGCTAAGCAACCGCGAGTTTGTCGCAAAGATACGCGAATTGCGAAAGCGACGTCTCGCCGGCGAGCCTGTTTAACATTACAAATTCTTCAAAATAAAGTTCGTCATCAGTTCGTACATATGCCGGACCTGCAGCGGGTTGCTTATGCCGTGGCGCTGGGTCGGATACACCATTAGCTGGAACTGTTTGTTATATTTTTGCAGCTCGTTAGCGAACTGAATAGTGTTCTGCATGTGCACGTTGTCGTCCATGACGCCGTGAATCAGCAAAAGGTTCCCGTGGAGATCTTTCGCAGCTTTTGATACCGATGTATGGTCGTAGCCGTCCTTATTATTCTGCGGCGTCTGCATATAGCGCTCGGTGTAGATCGAATCGTAAAGCCGCCAATCCGAAACGGTTCCTCCGGAGATGCCTGCCTTAAACATCGTGCTGTGCGTCAGCGAGTACGAGGTCATAAATCCGCCGTAACTCCAACCCCAAATACCGAGACGTTCGCCATCGACGTACGGAAGCGACTTCAGATAGTTCAACCCGTCTTCGATATCTTTCAGCTCGGTTTCGCCCATTCGTTTATAGACCTGCCATGTCGACTCCAGCCCTTTGCCGCTGGCAGTGCGATTATCGCAGACCCATATGATGTAGCCTTTTTGCGCAAGCATTTGATGCCACATCTGCCGAGTTCCGCCCCAGCGGTTCACGGTTGTCTGTGAATGCGGCCCGGCGTAAGCATACTGAAGGACAGGATACTTTTTATTCGGGTCGAAATTCGGCGGCTTGATCATCATCGCCTCCATCTCGAAACCGTCTCGCGTTTTCACTTTCATAAACTCGACCTGTCCGAGCTTATACTGCTTCAGGGCGTCAACTTTGTTTTCGTTAATGACGCGTATCGGCCCGCTGTTCGAATTAAACAGTCGCGTTTGAGTCGGCGTGTTAATGTCGCTCCAGTTTTCGACGAAAAAGCTAAATGACGAATTGAACGATGCGGAGTGCCATCCGTCGCCTTTCGTGAGCCGTTCGACCGTGCCGTCGCTCAACCGGGCGCGGTAAACATTTTCCGCGATGTGACTATCCTTCGTTCCGCTGAAATATATCCAGCCATTCGCCTCATCGACGCCGTGCACCGAACGGACTTCCCACTTGCCGCTCGTCACGCGTTTGATCAGCCTGCCGTCGGCTGAATAATGGTAAAAATGGTTCCATCCGTCACGCTCGGACTGCCAAAGAAACGAACCGTCTTTCAAATATATCGGGTCGCCATTTATACCGACCCAGGCGAGGCTCGATTCGTTGAATAACGTTCGAACCGCGCCGTCCGGTCGAGCTGAATTGACGTCAAGTCTCGACTGCTCACGATTTTGCGCTTGAAAGACGACCTCATTTTTCGGCGACCACGCAACACGCACGATCAGAAGATCTTTCGGGTCATATTTCGAGAGATCGGCGAACTTAACACCTCCGCCAACGGATACGACACCTAATTGAACGAGCGGATTACCGTCTCCCGCCTGCGGATAATCGGTATTCTCGATCACCTGGTCGTTCGGGATATCGTTTGCCAAAACAAACTTCGGCACGGGTGATTCGTCGAGCCGCAAAAAGGCGATGTATTTCGAATCGGGCGACCACCAATACGCTTTCTTCTGGCCACGGCCGTACAGCTCTTCCTCATAGACCCAATCGAGATACCCGTTGTAGATCTTTTCACTGCCGTCGCTCGTAAGCTGTTTCTCCGTGCCGGTGGCAATATCGAGCACGAACAAATTATTACCACGAACGAAGCTTATATATTTCCCGTCCGGGCTGAATTCTTCTTCCTGCTCCTCTGCTTTGTTATTGGTCAACCGCTTTAACGCTGCACTCCCAACATCCCATAGCCAGATCTCGTCCTTAAAATTCACGAGTATCGCGGTCTCTCCCTTGTTGAAATTCAACGATGTCGAATTCGCAAGCCGCTGTACATCGTTCAATGGCTCGCCAGTCACCGTCTGCAATGCACTCGCGAGTTTTTCGCTGTCGTAGTAAGCGACCGCGGTTCCGGTCAAAGCATCCACCCGCATCAGTCTGCCGTTGCGCGTTTCTTTGAACGATTTGCCATCCGACGCCCATGAAACGTTTGCCGGCCTGCCCCCAAACGCCACCCGCTTGGAAGAATCGGGACTGAAGATATCGTCGAGAGTGAGGAGCTTGTCCTGTGCAAAAACCGAGCTCGAGAGCGCAAAAAGAACTATAAGGACCGATTTCATTTTCATATTTTATTCAACAAAGTGGAGAGAATTCATCGAGATGATAAGCGAATATACCCGAAAACAACAACTGCGGACCATACAGTTGTCCCATCTTTTCCGCTGACTGTCCCATAGCTGTCCTGCGGCTGTCCCGGGCTTGTCCCGCACCTTGGCGGGACAAATAAGTAGCGTATTTGCTTCAGTTACAGCGGTCTCAGGGAAAGACTTCTGCGAATTCGACAAACTTTTTTGTACTCGTCCCATAGTGTCCCACTGTCCCACGCATGTTTTTCGCGAATAAGAACCCAGCCACAGATGAACACAGATAAACACTGATCTTTTTTCGATATTCTGCACTCCGCATTCATCATTGCTCTGCTGTCCAACTGTCCCAATGCTTTTTGAATCAAGCGCGAAACATACAATGAATAATCATGGAGCTTGGCCATGCCATACTTTCAAAGATCCACTATTAAGTGTATCAAAATGTTGCACAGATGTCAAGATGTTTCATCTCTGCGATTGCCATCTCTGGTCAAACTATTTCGCCGGCTGGGATCCTGCGATGTACGCTGTGATCAAGATGACTAAACCAAAGTAGATCTAAAATCGGACGGTCAACTTAACAAAAACTGAACTTCGACTTGCGCTTTTACAGAAATTGTCCCGATCGCTACGGTATCTGTGCCGTCTCGATCATCTGAAATAGAAAACGAATTACTCGAGCTATTCGCATAGGGGCTGCGAAATCCGTCGATGTCTTTTTCTTCAATTGTGACCGCCTTACCCACTTCCTGATTGATCGCTCCCGCGATAGCGACCGCCTTTTCTCGGGCTGCGCGAATCGCCATCAATCGCGCTTGATCCTTATACTTCCGTAGTTCGGAGGATTGGAAACTGACATTACTTATCTGAGTTACACCGATCTTCACGACATCCCCAAAGAACTCTTCGAATTTCTTAAGATCTTTCAGCTTCACGATGACTGTTTTTGAAACCGTATAGCCGACAAATACGTTCGAATATTCCTCATCTCTCGGATCCAGCCTTTTCCGGTCGAATTTTTCTGTAACGGTAATGAAATCCGTTTTCACATCTTTACTATCAATGTTGAAACGTTTCGTAAGAGCCAGAATTTTGCCAATGTTTTCATCGTTTTGGTTCTTGGCCGTTACAAGATTTTTGTCGCTTCTAGCGACCTTTAAATAGAAAGTTGCCTCGTCCGGGACGACAAATATTTCAGCGGTCCCCGTAACCTGAACTGTTGGCGCCCTTGTGACATCGATACTTTGTGCCGAAACACCAATAACTGCGGAAATCGACAGCGACAGAAACAGAAACATTTTCATTTTCATCAATTTGCCTCCAATAAACTTTTTCACGTCAGGCTTTGGGGTGCGCCTTTTGGTAGACGTCGATCATTTTTTCCATCGAGACCTGTGTATATATTTGCGTGGTCGAAAGGCGGGCGTGGCCGAGGAGTTCCTGAATGTCACGTAAGTCGGCCCCCTGGTCGAGCAGATGGGTGGCGAAGGAATGGCG
>JBJMGN010000178.1:0-7362 GCA_045807885.1 Pyrinomonadaceae bacterium
GATCAATTCAAGCCAAAAGGTCGAAAATCTTCGTGAGGCTGTATTGCATGTGGCGACGAAGTCCGAGGTATTGGTTTTTGTTGACTCCGACGCCCGTCCGGGACCGAATTGGCTTCGCGACCTCGTCTCGCCGCTTCGGGATCGCGACGTCGGGGCAGCCACCGGGTACAGGTGGTTTATTGCGAAACGGCCATCGTTTGCTGCCGCGCTGCTCAGCTGCTGGAATGCTTCGATCGCTTCCGCACTTGGACCGAACACGGCATCTAATTTCTGTTGGGGCGGTTCGACGGCGGTTCGGTGGGATACGTTCGAGGCCCTTAAGATTAGGGAAAAATGGCTGGGCACAGTTTCCGACGATTTCGCGGTCACTCGGATCATGAGTGAAGCCGGCTTGCCGATCGTTTTCGTACCGCAGGCGCTTACCGCCTCGATCGATGATTGCTCGCTTCGCGAAATGTTAGAGTTCACGACCCGGCAGGTGAAGATCACTCGCGTTTATCAGCCAGATCTTTGGCTGATGTCGTTTCTGGGTTCAGGTTTGTTTTGCTTTGTTATGTTGTGGTCGTTGGCAATTATTTTTTTAAGCCCTCGAAATGACTTGTCAGTCTGGATTGCAATTCTGACGGTTGTAATTGTTTCAACACTTAGCGTTGGTAAAGCGTATCTAAGGTTAAAGGCCGTTCGAACGGTGCTGAAGAATTATGAGGAAGAATTGCAAAAGCAGACATTATCGCAATTGACGCTATGGCTTCTTACACCTTTCATTTTTCTTGCGAATTCGGTCGCAGCACTTTTTTCCAGGCGAATGACGTGGCGAGGGATTGGTTATGTAATGAATTCGCCCTCGAAAACGACTGTAATGGGTAATAGTAATGAACGCTGACAAGCAGTCAAGGCATCAAACAATGCAAAATGTTATATTTAAGTGGTAATTACCGGCGAAAACCCTTAGCTCTCCTTATGCGAAATTTCTCGAAATTCTTCGCTCTTTTTATATTTGCGTTCACCGTGGTGAACGGATTCGGACAAACGGCCCCGGTCAAGGCTCCGAAAGCACCTGTCATTATAATTCCCGGCATCACCGGCTCGGATCTTTACAACAAAAAGACGAACAAGCAGGTTTGGCTCAGGCTGATCCGTCCAAAAGACGATGATATTCGGCTTCCGATGTCGCCCGACCTCGCTAGTAACAGGGACCTACTTGAAGCCCGCGATATCATCCGAAGCGTTAAGATCGCAAGCTTTTTGCCTGAGATCGAGATCTATGAGCGGCTTATTTATGCTCTCGAGACGAGGGGCGGCTACCGCGAGGCAAAGTGGAATGATCCCGGAAAGAACGGCTTCCAGGATACGTTTTACGTTTTCCCGTACGACTGGCGACGAGACAATGTAGAAAACGCACGGCTTTTGATCGATCGAATCGAAGCTTTGAAAGCGAAACTCAAGAAGCCAAATCTAAAATTCAATATCATTGCGCACTCGATGGGCGGTCTGATCGCACGCTATGCCGCGATGTATGGAGATGCGGATATCCCAGGCGGGCCGATCCAGCCGACGTGGGCAGGTTCGAAACATCTCGATAAGATCTTTTTGCTCGGCACCCCTAATGACGGTTCGATACTCGCGCTTCGGGCACTCTTACAGGGCCAGTCGCTGGCGACGACACTTCCATTACCTATTCTGCAAAGCTTTTCGCGTTTTGATGCTTTTACTGTTCCGTCGATCTTTGAGATGTTGCCGACGAACGGCGGTCTGGTTATCTACGATGAGAATTTCAAACCATTGAAATTGGATGTTTACGATCCGAATACCTGGGACGAGTATGATTGGAGCATTTGGGAAGATCCGGATTTCGACAAAGAGTTCAATGAAGAGGAACGAAGGAATGCTCGGCCCTATTTTTTGGCAGCTCTTCAGCGCGCGAGAAGGTTTCAGGAAGCGCTCAGGGCGGTTCGACCGGGAAAGGTGCCAGTTGGTTTTTATCTTATCGGCGGAGATTGTAAAGACACGCCGGCCGCCGCAATCGTGCTCTGGGACGAGAAGAACAAGAAATGGGAGACCGTACTTCGGCCGAGGTCCTTCACTCGCACCGACGGCACGCGTATTTCAGAAGCAGAAGTGAAAGCAAAGCTAAGCGCGAAAGGCGACGGCACGGTAACGCTGCAGTCTTTGGTTGACGATCTTTACCCAGCAGACCTTCGCGATAAATATATGCCGGTCGCCGGTGGAATGTTCCAGTGTGAAGACCACACAAGGTTGGTAACCAACACCGAGATCCAGGACAAACTGCTGGCGTTGTTGAAATAGAACCCAATGAGGAAGAATTTTCTCGACAGCGACCAGATCGAGGACGAACCGCGAAAGAGATCGGGCGGTGAAGTAATATCTCTATTGTCTGTGGACGATGCCGCGGGACGTGACCGAATTTCGGAGGAGCGGTTCGTTCTTTCGGGCTCTCAACCCGAGTCGGCGGCAGAAACGATGCGACGCAGCGGACTCGCCTATTCTGCCGGGATCGCATTTTTTGCGTCCGTCGTTTTCATGTTGGTGATCGGTTGGGGAGCTGACCTTCTTTTGGGAAGCTCGCCGTGGGGCATAGTCGGCGGTATCGTGCTCGGTTCGATAATAGGTTTTGTTCAGTTTTTTCGGATCTCATCACGGATCTTCAAGCCCGACCAACAAACCTCGCGCCCGAAAACGCTGTTTGACGATGACCGTTCGGAGAAATAGCGATATTGCTTTTGAGTTTGGGCGATTTCCTTTGTAAAATTTAGGTTTGCCGATGACTGGGAGGTCCGAAACTGTGGACGCGGATGATCGAGAAGTTATGCCGCCGACACATCGCCGGATCCTTGTAATAATGGCGGTTCTCGGCATTTTGGGCGCAATAGCCGGCATCGTTTTTCATTCGACAAGTTTTGGTATCGGCATTCTGGTCGGCACGATTTTGGCGTTCGCTAATTATTATTGGCTGCGTTATTCGCTAAGAAAAGTATTTGACGAGGCTGCGGAAGGCCAAAAGCCCAAGATCTCTGCGATCCGCTACATTTTGCGTTATGTAACGCTCGCGGCCGTGATAGCGATCATTTTCGCGGTCGGTATCTTGCCCGTAGTTCCGGTAATTCTCGGAATGGCCGGATTCGGTTTCGCGGTAGTCGTTGATGGGATCATAAGAATCTTTCAAAGTGCAGAAGCCCGCACGTAGCAAGGGCTAAGAAACGAATGTTTTTATTAGCAGAGAGCGGCGAACATCATGTTCCGTTGATCGTCGAATTTATCAACCACTATCTGGGTGAGCCGGTTTACCGGATCCAGATGGCGACGACCTACCCAATGTGGAAGTCGTTTTTTGCGCGTTTTGGAACCACACCGGAGAAAGTGTTCGGTGTTGAGTATTCGCCCGAGAACGCGATTCCCTGGTACACGATCATGTTCGTGATCGCTTGTATTCTGACGATCATCATAATCCGCCTGTTCAAGGGAAAACTTTCCGAAGACGATCCGCGGCCCGGTCAGATGACGCTCGAAGCGGGCGTTATAGCGATCAAGGATATGATCACGAGCATCATAGGCGAGCACGGCTACAGGCACATGCCCGTTGTGGCAACATTCGGAATTCTCATTTTGGTCTCTAACCTGATGGGCCAGTTCCCGCTGTTCATGTCGCCGACCGCTTCGGTAAACGTTACCTTTGCTTTAGGTGTCTCTTCGTTCGTTTATTACAACTACGTCGGCATCTCAGAAAACGGCCTTTTTGGTCATATCAGGCACTTTGCCGGACCGCGGCTGCCGCTGCTGATGGCACTGTTCATTACGCCGCTTATTTTTGTGATCGAACTGATAAGCAACTCGATCAGGCCGTTCACGCTCGGTGTCCGGCTCTTCGCTAACATGTTTTCTGACGAGCAGGTTTTCGTGCAGATCACGAATCTGTTCCCGCCGCTAACACAGGTTTTGGTTCCGCTGCTTTTGACCGGTCTTGGTGTGTTTGTGGCTCTCGTACAGGCGTTCGTGTTCACGCTGCTCTCGATGATCTACATCGGCGAAGTTTCACACGTTCATGAAGAGCATCATGAAGAAGAGCATCACGGCGATTTACCTGAAGAAGCCGCGGCGGCGGCCTAGTGCCGAACCCTGCCGAAAGTAACGGCAAACCAGAATTTGGACATCCTTGATGTTCATTGCCGGTAGTACCGGCGTTAGAGTTGGAGCAGTTTTTGAAAATTCGCGTTTTATAGCAAATATGCCCGCACGCAACAGGCGCGCTTGACTCTTTGGGAGTATAAAATCAAGCGAATACCGGAAGTGAGGCGAAATAATACAAGCAAAGCGAGTTGATCGAACACCGCTCCTGATAAAAACGTAAATAAATACAGGAGAAAAAATGAATAAATTTAAGTATGTTTTCTATTCGATGCTTGCATTGGCATTGATGGCAATCCCGGCAATGGCACAGGGCGCAGCCGATAACGAGTCTTCAGTTGCTGCAGCAAAGGCCATCGGCGGCGGCATCGGATTCGGTCTTGCTGCGGGTTTGGCAGGAATCGGACAGGGCTTGGTTGGTTCGCGTGCTGCCGAAGGCGCCGCTCGTAACCCCGGAGCTGCCGGAACGGTCCAAACTCTGATGATCATCGCCCTCGCGCTGATCGAATCGCTCGTTCTGTTTGCTTTGCTTATCGTCTTCGTTAAGCTTTAATTCGCGTACGCAAATGTGGTTGCGGATGGGGCTGGCAAAGCTTCGTCCGCAATTTTATTTTTGAGGCAAGTTTGCAGAAAAATGGATTTGGATTCGGAGATTAGCTGCAACCTCGAGAACGATTTGGCGTTCTAAATTTTGATGGCGAATTCACTTTCAGGTACTTTGATCGCAGAAAAATACCGGCTCGGTGAACTTCTGAGAAGCACCGAAACGGCCGAACTGTACGACGCCGTTCACGTGTTGATGGATAAGCCGGTTTCGATTCGGGTACTTCGTCCGAGCCTTGCGGCTGACAAGGCAAATGCCGAACGATTTTTCGAAGATGCTCGCTTAGCATCTAAGATTAGCGATCCGCACGTGCTGAACATATCGGATTTCGGAAGTGATCGCGAAGGTTTCGTTTATTCGGTACACGAGCCGTACGCAGGAAAAACTTTAAAGGAAGTGATAAGTGAAGACGGAGCATTCCCGATTCATTCTTCCGTCGAAATTTCCCGCCAGATCGCCAAAGGTTTGGAAGCTTCACATGCAGTAGGTCGAATCCACGGGAATCTTTCCTCCGAAAATGTCCTGCTAAACGGAGCGAATGGTATTGCCGTCAAGGTTCTCGATTTCGGAACCGCAAATCCTATCGATCGGGAAGCGACCGATTCCGCCGAATTTGCCTACATAGCACCTGAACAATGTGCAGGATCGGATAAAGCTGACGAGCGCGGCGATATATATTCACTGGGCGCGATCACGTACGAGACGCTTTCCGGCGTTCCGCCTTATACGGGAGAAAAACCTTCGGAAGTAATGCTCCGCCATATGGAGGAAATGCCTGCTCCGCTTGTTTCGTATCGCGGTGATATTCCCGACGGTCTTGAAGCGGTCATCGTAAAAGCGCTTGCAAAGAATCCGGAAATCCGACAGCAGACGGCTCAGGAATTTGCCGAGGAACTATCTCCAATTGGTGAAATGGCTGCCGCTTCAGACGGAGTTCCGCAGAATAACCTTTGGAAAACCGCATTTATTGTTCTAGTAGGAATGACTGCGCTTGCTGCCTTTTTGATTTACGGCACTTACACCAAACGAACCGATCCGATGACTGCACTCCAGCCTGATGCGAACGGTCTTCCAGTGCAGCCGATTAATCCAGCAACGGGAGTCGAGGAGCAGAGTCTTGCAGCGATGCCCGCGTTAACGTCCGACACATTAGCGAACTCAAATCTTGCGCAGCCTCCTGGAACGCTTCCCGGTGGTGACGGATACAACCCTTGGGGTAATGGCGGGGTTCCGCCGGCTGGAGCACCTTACATTCCGCCCGGAGGGCAGGTTGTCACTATCGATCCTGCTACCGGCAGTCCCTTCATGCCAACTGACGGCGGTGTTGTTTTGGTTCCGGTTCCCGTTAACTCAAACACCGGAACGGCAAAACCGTCACCAACGCCAAAAATGCCAACCACCAATGCGAACACGGGCATAACGCTGCAATCGACCCCGGCTGCTAATACAGCTCCGCCGAAAGGCACGCCAACTCCTGCGGTTCGTCCGACTCGAACGCCACGACCGGCTCCAGCAAAGTCACCGGGTGCCGACGATAAGCAGATCGATTAGCGACTGGATAAAAGATCAAATGCAGTTTTGGCGGCTAGTATCAGAACAGCTCCAAGAAATATCCGGCGGAGCCAAAGCTCATTCATCTTCGTCGCGAAATGCGCTCCCGCATAAGCTGCAATGAACATGGTAACGCCCAGAATCAGGCCGAGGCGGAAATCGACGAGTCCTTCGTAAATAAAAACCAGAGTAGCGACCAGCGACGAAAAGACGTTTATGACTTTCGTCGCAGCGATCGATTCCGAGTATGACATTCCAAAGAACGCTACGAACGAAGCCGTCAGGACAGTAACATAACCGCCGCTATACAACCCGCCGTATATCGCAAGAAGAAAGGTAACAATAAATCCGGTAACAAGCAGATATGACCCGCTCCCGCTGCCACGTTTCAATGGTTCTAAATCAGACGTCTTTTCATCTCGGTTGCCGTTTCCTTTCTTTAACAATGTGAACGCCACGACCGCTATCATCGCGACAGTGACGATTGCCTTGATCGCCTGATTTGTTATCGCTCCGGTAATGGCGGCCCCGATAGTCGATCCGATGATCGTGAGTATTATAAGCGGCGACAACTCCTTCACACGGACTGTTCCCTGCCGCAAGAATGGAATCGCACCGCCGACGGCCATGAACACCAGTCCAAACATATTCGTCGCGACGGCAACTTTTTCATCCATCCCTAGCTGAAACATCGCGGGAACGGTGATCAACGAGTTGCTGCCGGTTACGACTCCGACAAGGCTCGAAAGAAAAAAGATAAGTATCAAAATGAAAAGAGTCGACATTCCGGGTTTCGATTGTACTTTTAAAACAACTATCAAAAAAATGCACAAAAAAGGGAGGCCGGTTAGGACCTCCCGAACGACTTATCTAAGTCTAATAATTAGAAGCTAATTCGCAGTCCGAATTGGATAACCCGGTTTGCCAAGGTGATATCAGTATCATTGGCAAATTCATTGCCTGAGAAACCAGCATTCGTAAGATTGAGAGTACCGAACGAATTTCCGGAAGCGACACCATACCCCGGATTCGGGTGGTTAAATGCATTGAACGCTTCGGCACGG
>JBJMGN010000179.1:0-2930 GCA_045807885.1 Pyrinomonadaceae bacterium
TCCGCACAGCGGCCCTCGAAGTTCGCCATTCGCAGAACGGCGAAATAACGCGTTTCCCGAATTAAGTATCGCGGCGGCGACCGTGGTGCCGTTTTCTACTGAAACATGTTCGTTGTCGATCGTAAGCGTGATCAATGTGCGGTTAAGGTCCGGGAAGGCGAATATGGTTGCGGCGAAATTTTCGGTGCCCGGCCCATTATTTCGTCGGCGATCAGTTCCGCTGTTCCAAGTGAGGTCGTGATTCCGAGGCCTTCGTGACCAGCGGCAGCATAAATGTTTTTGAAACCGGGAATCTTGCCAATGTACGGTAGATTATCGGGCGTCGACGGGCGAAACCCGGTCCAGACACGCACAGCGGAAAGCCCGCGAAGCCGCGGCATAAATTCGAAAGCTCGCGTCGTCATTCGAACTAAAATATCGTTATCGACATCATTACTCTCAATATCAAACTGCCTGGATGAACCAAGTAATATCTGACCGGTACCGCGCGGCTGTACATTAAAGGCAACGGAATCGGACTCTGTCCCGTGCGCCGAGCCGAGATAGCCGAGTTCAATCAATTGATGCGAGACAAAATCCTGATACCGCTCGGTGATAACAAGATGCCCCTTTCGCTTTTTGATCGTCAGCTCAGGTGAAAGTTCGGCAGCGAATGCACCTGAGGCGTTGATGATTATCGATGCCGAAATCGACTCGCCGGTATCAAGATCGACCCCGTTGTCACTGATCATCAATACCCGATCACCGAACTGCAATTCCGCGCCATTTGCGACCGCCTTTTCCATCAAAAATTTAGCTGCAATAAGCTGATAAACTACGTGGTCGCCGGAAACGAGCAAGCCGCCTGCAAGTCCTTCGCGAAGATTCGGTTCTGCATTTTGCAATCCGTTTTCGTCCAGGATCTCGGAGACAATGCCACGAGCGGTGTATAACTCATGTTTGCGACGGACTTCCGACATTTCCTCGTCATCACAAGCGATCCAGATCGTTCCGCAATTCTCAAACTCGCAATTGCCCGGCATTTCATCGGCAAGCTGCTTCCATAGATCCTGCGAATATTTTGTTAGAGCTAATTGGGCCTCGCTATCGTCCATAACAACGATGTGCCCCATTCCAGCCGCGGTAGTACCATTGGCGATGCCGTTTGCATCGATCACCAATACGCTCAATCCTTCACGCGACAACGCAGCCGCGCACCCCGCTCCTACGATCCCGGCACCGACGATAGCAACATCAAACCCTTTCATTCGCTTATACCAAAACGGAACGGGTCGCGTTCGTCTATTATCAAATCGAGTTCGGCGGTGATATGTGCCGTGCTGCGAATACTTGGGATTATTAGGTCATTCTCGATGGATACCCAGCCCTCGAAAATGCTGCCTACAATGCTTTCCTGTCGCCAAACCTCTCCCTCTTTGATCTTTCCGTCGGCCCAAAGGCAAGCAAGTTTTGCACTAGTTCCGGTGCCGCATGGTGAGCGATCGTATTCAAGGCCGGGACAAAGGACGAAGTTGCGGCTGTCCGCCGTCTCAGAGCGGCCAAATACTTCGATGTGATCGATGAGTTCACCGTCCTTTCCCGTGATCCCATTCGCCGTCAAAGCGTCGCGGACAGCAACCGAAAAGTCAGTGAGTCGTGCTAGGTTGCTCATCTCTATCGCCAATGCATGATCACTGATCAGGAAAAACCAATTTCCTCCATAAGCGACGTCACCGGTGACGGATCCGAAATGTTCGACTTCGACGGACACATCCTTTGCGTAGCGGTAACTAGGAACGTTAGTAATAGTGACCATGCCGGCAGTGTCGAGTTCCGCTTCGACCGTGCCGACAACAGTTTCGATCTTGTGCTTTCCCGGTCCAATGCGGTCGAGCTGGGCCAGCGTCTTGATAAGCCCGATCGTGCCGTGGCCGCACATGCCGAGAAAGCCGACATTGTTGAAAAAGATCACTCCGGCAGTTGCCGCCGGATCGACCGGATCGCAAAGCAGAGCACCAACTACCGCGTCGTGCCCACGCGGTTCGCGAACAATCGCTGAACGCAGCTGATCGTAATTGCGGCGAAAAATTTCCAGCCGTTCAGTCATCGAACCGCGACCGATATCGGGGAAACCATCGATGATCACGCGAGTGGGTTCGCCTCCGGTATGCGAGTCAATCGCCCTGAACTTTTGCGTCAATACCATGTAAAGCTATCGAAATATAGCATCGATGTGAGAACAAAAGAAATTCGATAAGATGTGGTATTCTTGCGCTTTCCAATCATGGCGACCGCACTTATTCATCATCCTATTTACGAAAAACACGATACTGGGCCCGGCCACCCGGAAATGCCGAAGCGCTATCGTGTGGTGATCGATGCGATAAAGGGAGATGATGTCCTCTGCCAAAATTTGGTAGAGATCCAACCCGAGAGGGCGGCTCAGGGATTTATTCAGGCGACCCATACAAAGGAACTTTTCAAGCGTGTCGAGGGTGCGTTCGAAAACGGTCTGGATCGGTTAGACATGGATACAACGATCTCTATGCAGTCGTTCGACGCGGCCCTTTTTGCGGCCGGTGGAGCGATCAGGGCGACCGACGCCGTGATGCGAGGCGAAGCAAAAAATGCATTTGTTGCAGTACGCCCTCCCGGGCACCACGCTACTGCCGAAAGCACAATGGGCTTTTGTATCTTCAACAATGTCGCCGTCGCTGCTCGTTACGCGCAAAACAAATACCAAGAGATCGAGCGGGTCGCGATAATCGATTGGGATGTTCACCACGGCAACGGAACGCAGGGAATTTTCTACTCGGATCCGAACGTTTATTTTTTCTCAATGCACCAGTATCCATGGTACCCAGGTACTGGCTCAGCCGGTGAAACCGGTCAGGGCAGAGGACTCGGAACCACCTTGAATTTGCCCACGCGGGCGTTCACTTCGCCTGATG
>JBJMGN010000180.1:0-6157 GCA_045807885.1 Pyrinomonadaceae bacterium
AAAGAGTGATCATGGTTTATCGCCGCACTGAAAATAATGCACCGGCTTACGGCTACGAAATGGAACTCGCACGCAAAGATGGCATCGAATTCGTTTGGCAGGCTGCTCCGGTCGGCATTCTCACGGGTGAAAATGGAACTCGCCTTTCGCTTCGATGCGAGAGGACCGATGGCTCGCTAGAGCTTTTCGACATTCCATGCGACATGATCATAAAGGCTGTCGGTCAGCAAAAAATGCGAACGTTCTTTGAAAAAGTTGCCGACGTTGAAGTTGACGAAAAGGGCCGCGTGGCCGTTAACGAATTTATGCGAACTTCTGATCCAAAGGTCTTCGCAGGCGGCGATTGCGCAAATGGTGGCCGCGAAGCGGTTGATGCAGCTCAAATGGGCAAACTCGCCGCACAGGGAATACACGAAAGTTTGACCGGAGAAGCAGTTCAGTTCGCCGGTGCGAAAGTCGCCGCTACCATTTCGTCAGGCGGACATACACATTAGATAAAAGGAGAATACCGAATGGAAACACAGGCACAGCCTGCCGCACAAACCGAACTGCCTCCTCAGGCCGTTATCATGCAACTGGCCATGGGCGCGATGGTCACGCAAGCGATGTTCGTTGCGGCAAAGTTGGGAGTCGCCGATATTCTTGCAGACAGCGAAAAACATATCGACGAAATATCGCGTAAGGCCGGTGCACATTCTCCGTCGTTGTATCGCATAATGCGAAGCCTTGCTTCGTTGGGAATTTTTACCGAAACACAGTCTCGCACATTTGCGAACACGCCGCTTTCCCAAGTGCTTCGGGCCGAGGTTCCTGGCTCGATGCGTAATTCGATGATCTTCATGGGCGAGCCCTGGCACTACAATGTCTGGGCAAGTATGCTTCACAGTGCCCGGACCGGTGGACCGGCATGGAAAGAAACCCACGGCGTGGAAGTATTCGATTGGTTTTCCAAAAACCCGGAAGCGTCGGAAATATTTAATGGCTGCATGTCTGAGTTGAGTGCCGGAGCGGCCCCTGCAATTGTCGCCGCCTACGATTTTTCGGGTATCGATACTCTAGCAGACATTGCGGGGGGCCACGGTTTCCTGCTTTCGCAAATACTTAAAGCTAACCCGAAAATGAAAGGGATCCTCTTTGATATGGAGCGCGTTGTTGCGGGCGCCGGAGAAATGCTTCGTGCCTTCGGTGTCGAAGACCGTGTCGAAACGGTGTCTGGCGATTTCTTTTCCGAAGTCCCCGAGGCCGATGCCTACATAATGAAGCACATTATCCACGATTGGGACGACGAGCGAGCGATCAAGATCCTGCAAACGATCCACCGGGCGATGAAAGCCGAAGGCAAACTACTTCTGTCCGAAATGGTTATCCCCGAAGGCAACGACCCGCATCCCGGCAAGATGCTCGATCTCGAAATGCTCACATCGGCCGGCGGTGTCGAGCGTACCGAAGCGGAATATGCTGATTTGTTCGAAAGATCGGGCTTTCGGCTTAACCGGATAGTGCCGACGATGTCGCCGCATAGCGTGATCGAGGCAGTGAAAGCATAATTCCGTGGCAGACCTAAGTATTAAAGCGGCTCAACCCGTCCCGGCTCGCAAGTGCACCGCCGGCATTCGCACCGCATTTGTTTGGAATGTTTGCGATAACGACGGTGGGGGTATCTCTATCGAATTGAAGAAATAGTATGTGGCGAAAACTTTCCGTCATAATTTTCAACATGGCAATATTTGGCGCAACCTTTGCGCAAACGTTGCCGAAATCAAAACTGATCGACGCTGGGAAGTTGGTTGATGATCTCAAGGTCCTATCGGCCGATGATATGGAGGGCCGCGCCCCGGAAACTGAAGGCAGCGCCAAGGCGCGGGCCTTCATTATTAAACGGTTTCAGGAAAGCGGCATTACACCCTTCACAGATAATTACGAGCAGACGTATCGGTCGGGACTCCCGTCAAAACCGAACGAGCTTCATACCGGAGTAAATGTGGTCGGCTATGTTGACGGCTCGTCCGGTTCCAAGAAATATATCGTCGTTTCCGCCCATTACGATCATCTAGGAATACGTGATGGCAAGATCTATAACGGTGCGGATGACAATGCTTCCGGCACCGCCTCTTTGTTTTCTATAGCAAAATATTTCAAAGACCATAGGCCGGAGAATCCGGTGATATTCGTAGCTTTCGATAGCGAAGAAACCAACGGAGCCGGAGGACGTGAATTCCTTGCCCATCCGCCTGTGCTGAGCAGCGAAATAATTCTTAACGTCAACGTCGACATGATCGGCCGCGATGCGAACAATATCTTATACGCGGTCGGCACCTATCATTTTCCATATCTCAAGCCATACCTCGAAAAAGCTGCTGCCAACACGCAAGTGAAATTGCTGTTCGGACACGATGTTCCGGATACGAAAATCGAAGACTGGACGCGCGATTCTGACCACTATTCATTTCATCGTGTCGGAATACCATGGATCTATTTCGGAGTCGAAGACTTCGAGCAGCACCATAAATCAACTGATGATTTTGAAACGATGACGCTGCCTTTCTACATACACGCGGTCGAAGCTGTTATCTTGTCCATCAAACAATTTGACGCGAATCTCGCCGCGATCGAAAAGCAACGGAAGCCGGTCTGAAGGGCTTTCGAACCATGAATTATGGCTGATCTAAGTATTAATTTTGCCGGGATCAAATCTCCTAATCCTTTCTGGTTGGCCAGCGCTCCGCCGACGAATATGGGTTCGATGGTCGAACGGGCTTTTGATGCGGGCTGGGGCGGCGCTGTTTGGAAGACGCTCGGCGAGCCGATCGTGAACGTGTCGTCGCGTCTCGCGGGCCTGGATCAAGGCCCGTTACGAATGATCGGGTTAAATAACATCGAACTCATAACCGATCGTCCGCTCGAAGTGAATCTAAAAGAGATCTACGAGTGCAAGAAAAAATATCCGAAGCATGCAGTGATCGTTTCGCTAATGGTCGAGTCGAAACGCGAAGCGTGGCATGAGATCGTGAAGCGTTCGCAGGACACTGGCGCCGACGGATTCGAGCTCAATTTCGGCTGCCCGCACGGTATGAGCGAACGCGGAATGGGTGCCGCGATGGGCCAGGTGCCGGAATACACCTGTATGGTCACCGAATGGGTGAAGGAGGTGTCCGATCTGCCGGTGATCGTAAAGCTAACCCCTAACGTCACTCACATCCTGCCCCCGGGAAAAGCCGCCCAGCAAGGTGGTGCCGACGCTGTATCGCTGATCAACACGATCAACTCGATAATGGGCGTGGACATCGATTCGATGGTCCCATATCCGAATGTAAACGG
Source organism: Pyrinomonadaceae bacterium (assembly GCA_045807885.1). GTDB lineage: Bacteria > Acidobacteriota > Blastocatellia > Pyrinomonadales > Pyrinomonadaceae > OLB17. Next base: position 3,319 of record JBJMGN010000180.1, read on the forward strand.
TATGGCGGCACACGGCGGTTATTGCGGCACTGCCGTAAAGCCGATCGCTTTGAATATGGTTTCCGAACTCGCTCGCGATCAGGAATTTACGATCCCGATCTCCGGCATCGGCGGCATCAACAACTGGCGCGACGCGGTCGAATTCATGCTTCTCGGAGCAGCGAGTGTTCAAGTTTGCACGGCAGTTATGCATTACGGCTACCGGATCGTCGAAGACATGATCGACGGCCTGAATAATTATCTCGACGAAAAAGGTTTCGCGAGCGTCAACAACATAATAGGCCAATCCGTAAATCGCGTGACAGATTGGGGAAATCTCGACCTCAACTACGACGTGAAAGCCCACGTCAACAAGGAGCATTGCATCCGCTGCAACCTTTGCTATGTTGCTTGCGAGGACGGAGCGCATCAGAGCTTTCGTTTCGAAGAGGTAGACGGCAAACGCTATCCGTATGTGCTCGAGGAAGAATGTGTCGGCTGTAATCTATGTGCGTTGGTCTGTCCTTCACCTGGTGCGATCACGATGAAACGTGTTGACGCCGGCGGCCCGCCTCAAAGTTGGCGAGACCGGACAAACGGGAATTAGATCGACTGTTTTTCGATCGCTGATGAAGCTATCCGGCCCAGGCGGCCGACGAATGTCCCAAAACCGGCGAATCGTTGATCTGTAGTAAAGCCTTTCATAAACCTGGCATAGATCTGTTGGCATATGACCGCGATCTTGAATGTCCCAAAGACGTAATAGAAAACCATGTCTGGAAGTGCGCGTCCGAATGCGTTGGCATACATGTCGACGAGTTGATGTCGTGAGATATTCTCCATCAGAACGCGCGGATTGAACGGCATGTTCAGCATTTCCTCACCTGCGTCCGCCGACATCCAGTAACCGAGAGTTGTCCCAAGATCCATCAGCGGATTGCCGACCGTCACCATCTCCCAGTCGAGCACTGCTGTAATACGGGTCAGATCATCGGGATCGAGCATTACGTTGTCGAACTTGTAATCGTTGTGGATCAAAGATGTCCCAAATTCTGCCGGGACATTTTTGTTCAGCCATCCGATCGCCGTTTCGAGCTCGGGATGCTCGTCAGTCTTTGCAGCGAAGTAGCGTTTTGACCATCCCTCGACCTGTCTTCGGTTATAGCCTTCAGAATGTCCCAGAGTTTCGAGGCCGGCTGCCGCGTAATCGAGTGTGTGAAGATCGGCGAGGTTTGAGATGAAAGAGCGAGCGACTTCCTTCAGTGATTCAGTTCGGATTGTCCCAAGATTCGCGATATTCGGTTCGCGCTCACTTTCAGCGGGCTTCGGCAAAAATGTTCCAGGGAATTTTCCGCGGACGATCAGGCCGTGGCGTCGTTCCATAATGTACAACTGGGAACCGATCACTGATTCGTTTTCACAGAACAACAGCGGCTTTGGCGCCGGAGCGTAAACCACCGAAAGCTTTGAGAGCACGTTGAACTCGCGTCCCATATCGTGCGCCGACCTAACGGTGTTGCCGAAAGGCGGCCGCCGGAGCACGTATTCGAAATGTCCCAAACGAATCAGGTAGGTTAGATTTGAGCTCCCGGCAGGAAATTGTTCCACCACAATTTCGCCGTCCGAAACGCCGAGATTTTGTCCCAAAAACGTCCGAAGACGTTCGACGTCGATCTCTTCGCCCGGCCTGACAGGTTTGGTTTCAGCAATATCCATTTGTCCCGACCCAAAGACAAAATAATAACCTTGATCCGCTGCACCCCGCCACGATGAGCGCAGATTTCAAAGAGCTCCAAGGGAACCTACAAAATCGCTACCAGAGTGTCAGTTTTCAAAGATCGATCAAATCGAGCCAGCGACAGAAACGGTGCACGTTATTTCCTTCGCGTTTCGACTTCGAACGAAACGAGCATATCAGGTGTTGCAACGATTGTCAAGTGTTTTATGATTGCAACAATACGGAATCGTCCGAATTAATTGCTTTTTGCCAACATTGAACCTTCCTTCAAAACTTTTTCAATGGTTTCTTCCAGATTCGCGCTTTCTTCACTCCCGGCACCGATACCTATATATCGGACCACACCGTTTCTATCGAGCAAGATCGTAGTCGGGTATGCAGATATGCCATATTTCATTTGCGCCTCACCCGAGTCCGCGACGGCAATGCCATACGGAAGCTTGTACTTTTGTCGAAATTCGCGAAGATAGTCTATCTCCTGCAGCGGCGTAACGGGTTTCCCATCCTGTTCGCCGTAATACTGGGTCACGCCAATTATCTCGAAATTGTCGCCGCCATATTTCTTATGCCAGCCGCGAAGGCGCGGGAAGGTCGCAATACACGGTCCGCACCATGTTGCCCAAAAATCGAGAAGAACGACCTTGCCGCGCATTTGGTCCAACGATGTTCGTTCGCGCCCGATCCATTCTGCGATCGGAATTTCGGGCGCCGGGTCAGCTGACGCATAAGAATCTATCTTTTGCATCATTTTCTTTTCAGAAAAGCCTGAGCCCTGCACAAAGTCCATTACTTTCCGGTAGAGATTTGCGGACGGAATCGTGAATGACTGAGCACGGGCCTCAGCGAGGATATTGAGCGACTGATCGGCATTTTTATTCTTTTTATAGCCCAGCGCCAGCACCTCAACTAGATTCATGAAGAGAGTTTCGCGTGATCGTTTTTCAGCGGGCGTTTTCGCCTTTTGGCTTTTCAGTAGATCAAATGCCGACTGGGCGTGATCGATCGCTTGTTCGTATTTTTCTTCTTTGAGGTAGCCGGAGGCAAGATGATCTTGGAGAACAGGTCGCTGCTGCGGGATTACCGGTTCCGTCTTTACGAATCGAGTGAATGCGTTTTCGGCAA
>JBJMGN010000181.1:0-5349 GCA_045807885.1 Pyrinomonadaceae bacterium
ATGGAGGTTCGCTTCGGTGGTCGGTAAGAGTAAGCCCCTCGCAGAGCGTATTCATTTATTACGGGGAATATCCGAACTTCACGGACTGCGTTACCGGCGCCAATTTTCAAACTGGCGTTAATCTGATAAGCATGTCCGATCTTCGATTCGACACCAGTCAGGTCGGAGGAGCAGTTTACGACAATTACGCCGGAGCGCTCTCGCTTGTAGGCAACATGCCCATTATTCGGGCCTCTTTAGTACTAGATTCCGGATGGGGCGGCGACCAGACTTTAACGTTGACCAATGCAACGGTGAACAGTAACATCTTCTCCGGATCAACGGGCCTTGGTGCTCAGACCTGTGATCTGCCACCGGCAATGATTAAAATCACGAAGACTTCAGGTTCGTCCACCGGAGCCGTGAACGAACCAGTTTCTATACAGCCAGCCGACGATAATTCAATGTTTCGAGTTGTCGATTGCAAATATATGTATAACCTGGCAACTAGCTCACTTTCAGGACCAGGAAGTTACAAGGTTGAGGTTGTGATAAACGGAAGTCCTGTCGTAGGCGCCGCCAATTTCGATCTGAAATAAGTTTTGTCACGTTTAGCTAGATTGGAAATGATAGAAGCCGGGTCTATTACGACCCGGTTTCTTTTTGTACATATCGATGGGGAGAATGATTGCCCCAGAAGCAGACAACCAAGTACGCTGTGTGTCCAGTGGAAACTCTGAGCAGATTAGCGAAATCTCGTAGCCGCTGTGGTCGCGCAGCCGGTAAAAGCCAGATTTCCGGCCGGATCATATATCTCGACCGTGCCGGTCGAAGTATAGGTGTCACCATCCGATCCGAGCTTGACAACGTCCCTGATCACATCCTTTCCCGCAGAGGTTCCGTCAGGATTGAATTTGAATACTCGAAACGCAATGGAATATCCCCGTCCCCTCAACTGCGACCACACGCCGTCTCCACCGACGCGCGTTAGTGGGTCACCGGGGACTGGAGGATTTTTCGCAAGCATAGTTCCGCCCTGGTTATAGGTCTGTATGGCGGCAAAAGGGGGAGGAAACGGAGCCGGATCGCCGGTTTCACATATTCGAGGGGTGACAACCACGTCCCACGAACCGACCAGGCCCTGCCCGTTATCTACCTGTGCCGATACCCAAACCTGTGCAAAAGCTGCAGTTACCAAAATTGCCACGGACGTTCCGACAATAACTTTCAATATTCGCTTTTTCATTTTTTCCTCGTTCTCTCTTATTTCAGCCAAAGTGTTTCAAATGCGGCTGATGAGTGGCATAATCACAGGGCTCCATTCTGAATTTCTTTAGAAACGCCCTGAAAGTTTTGTGAATTTTCTGAAAAGGTAATGGAAATGCCTGCGTCACAGATCTTTGAGTTTGGCGAATTTCGTCTTGACACCGGCATTCGCCAGCTTTCCAGGCAGGGCGAACCGATCGCATTGACGCCGAAAGTGTTCGATACGCTCCTGTATCTGGTCCGAAATGCCGGTAAAGTCATCGGTAAAGACGAGTTGATGAGCCAGATCTGGACGGATTCGATCGTCGAGGAAAACAATCTCAATCAAAACATCTCGATCCTGCGGCGGGTTTTCGGCGAAAAACCCGGCGAACAGCGGTTTATCGTGACCGTTGCAGGGCATGGTTACCGTTTTGTTCCTGAAGTCACCTCCGTTCTAAATACAGACATCGAGAATGTGTCAGCGAACCTCACTGAAGACACAAATACGCCGTTTCCGGCAGATGAGAAAACAAACGACACGCGACCTAAATCTCGGCTGCCGAACCAAGGTCGGCTCGTGCCTATTGCGGCTATTTTGATCATAGTTCTGAGCGTAGCCGGATTTTATCTGTGGAAGGGAATCAGTCGATCGGCCGAGGCGGCGATAAAAACGGTTGCCGTTTTGCCATTTAAGCCACTCGTCGTTGAAAACCGCAACGAAGAGCTGGAACTGGGGATGGCAGACGCTTTGATCTCGAAACTAACCGCCGGAAACGACATTGTCGTTCGGCCGCTAAGTTCCATTCGCAGGTTCAATTCCGTGGAGCAAGATGCAGTAACGGCGGGCCGCGAGCTTGGCGTTGAATCGGTTTTAGACGGGACGATCCAAAATTGGGGCGATCGTGTAAGGATTTCGGCGAAACTGATCCGGATCAGTGACGGCAAGCAGCTGTGGGGCGGACAGTTTGACGAAAAATTTACCGACATTTTCGCCGTGCAGGATTCTATCTCCGAAAAGGTCGCATCGGCTTTGAAAATTCGTATCGGCGGCAAACGGCGCCCAACCGAAAATGTCGAGGCCTATCAGCTGTACATGAAGGGGCTCTACAACATCACGAAGGGGTCGCCGGCCGACCTGATCGCAAGCATTCCGTTTTTTGAAGATGCTATCAAGGTCGATCCCGGTTACGCTCTCGCGTATACCGGACTTGCGAATGCTTTCGGTGTTCTCGGCCTTGCGGGCGATAAAACTATCCCGGACGTTGTTTCAAGATCGAGGGCTGCGGAGCAAAGGGCGCTCGAACTCGACGACACTCTCGGCCAAGCTCAAATAGCGCATTGCATGGGCCTTTTTTGGTACGACTGGGATTGGGCCGCGGCCGAAAAAGCCTGTGTTAAAGCGATCGAGATCGATCCAAACAACTCTGATTTTCACGGCCACTACGCGATGGTCCTGTCGAACACCGGGCGGCATACCGAGGCCGTCGCCGAATCAAAACGCTCGTGTGAACTAAATCCGATCAACCTAATGCAGAGCGCTCTGGAGGGACAATACCTGCTGCACGCCGGCCGCGTGGACGAAGCGCTGGAACGCCTGAAGAAGACTTCCGATCTTGAACCCAACTTCTGGATGACTCACATGATCGCCGCAGGCGCATATATCGAAAAGGGAATGTTCGACGAAGCCATTGCCGAAGCGCGAAAAGAATACGAGCTTACAGGCGCGAACGTCTATCCCGTCGCGGCCTATGCTCTTGCAAAATCAGGGAAGCCGGATGAAGCCCGCGCGGAACTAAACAAGCTTTTGGAATCATCATCAGCTAACAATGCTTCTGCTTATAACGTTGCGATGCTCTACAATTCCCTGGATGACACAAGAAACGCCATTTCCTGGCTGGAAAGAGCTTACACAGATCACGACCCCAAAATGACCCTCCTAAAGGTCGACCCTAAATGGAACAACCTGCGGTCGGAACCCGCGTTCATCGAATTGATAACAAAGATGAATTTGAATTAATGCGAAGTCGCGGCCTCTGCGCGGTTTCGCCACAATGGGCGGGACGCGCGTTTCATGAATAAGTCTATTTACAATCCGTGCAATTTCTGATACTTTGCTTCAACGACCGGGAGGGCCGAACTGCGCCGCTTTGATCTTTGAAAACTTATCGAATAATCGCTGCGGAAGCCTGACTGTCAGGGAGGGCTAAAAGAAATGTAGAATGCGAGAGAAAAACTCGCGTCCCAAGGTTGTAATACAAAGTATTACAACCTCATTGGCTGACGGTTCAAATCGGCTAAAGCCTATGCGTACAAGGTTTGCGGACACAAACCGTCCCAATTTGTGCTCTCCCGCAAAATGGGACGATTTTTCGCCGTAAGTCTAATAAACAGAATTATTTAAGCCGTTCCATTTGTCGAAGAAAATGGGATGGTCGAAAATCGCCAAAAAAAATATGTGGGACAGTGGGACATGTGGATAGCCACACCTATTCCTCGTCGCTGAAACGCTTTTGCCGGGCCCTTCGGGCAGTTAATATCGCTTTTGACGAATGCTGTTATAATCCGATTCGTTAAATTCGAGAAGCCAAAAATACGGTGTCAATACTCATAGCTGAAGATAACGAGGCCCAACGGAAGTACCTCGGCGACCTGCTGTCGGACAAGTTCCCGGGCCATATGCCTTTGATCGAGGCCAATGACGGCGAGTCGGCTGTCCGACTTGCGGTCGAGGCACGGCCAGCTCTTTCGATCTTCGACATTCAGATGCCAAGCCTTTCCGGCGTAAAGGCGGCAAAGGCGATCTGGCGCGAATTTCCGGGCGCACGCATCATTTTCTGGACGCAGTTTCCGCACGAGATCTATATAAACGAGATCAGAAAGATCGTCCGCTCGACCGAGCCGCAGCCGACTTATGGATTCATCCATAAGAACAACCCGGAAGAACGCTTTCTGCGATTTATTTCGGCTGTGCTGGAAGACGGTGCCGATATGATCGATCCGGCATTCAAGGATTCGTTCCAGCGGCCGCTGCTGACGGAATTTGAATCCGAGGCACTTCGATATCTCGCACTCGGCCTTTCGAATTGGGCGATCTCGCGAAAATGCAGCCTCAGCCTTCGCGGTGTAGAAAGCAGGTTGGCGACGCTTTATGAAAAGCTGTTTCCGACGCACTCTGCCGGGACCGAGAGCGAGGAGTACGACAAGCTCGCTTACAACATTCGCACCCGTGCCTTTTTCGAAGCGCTTCGCCGCGGGCTGATAAACAGCGACGAGCTTGAGAAGGCGGAAACGGAACTCGCGGACTGGATCGAGCGCGACCGCACACGTTTTCGAAACTCTCCGAAATAAACCGAATGCGTGTGCCGCTCCGTTCATCGATCATTTCCGCAATAGTCGGTTTCCATTTGTTGATCGTTATCGGCTTCGCGGGTTTTTTTGCCCAAACACCGCAGAAATCAGCGTCGCCGTCGCCTGAAGCATCGCTATCCACATCTCCCTCGCCGACACCGCCTCGGACACCATCGCCAACTCCGCTGCCCGGTGCGCAAAACTTTCACCAGTGGGGTTCGATCACGGTCTTCAACGGCCTGCCCTCAGACAGCGTCCGCGCGATCGCCCAAACATCGGACGGCGTGATGTGGTTTGGCACGGATAACGGCCTGGCTCGCTTCGACGGCCGTCGAGTACAAAACTTCTCGCTTGGCAGTTCCGACGCCGATCGCGTGCTCTCCTTGAAAACATCGCCGGCCGGAGAACTTTTAGTAGGAACACGTGGAGGTGCTTTCGTCTATTCGGAACGCAGTTTTCAACCTGTCGAAAATACCGCCGGCATCGTCATCACGGCGATTTTAGCAGAGCCAGAGATCTATCTCGTTACCGACGACGGTAATGCTCTACGGATCCGCTACCAAGAGGGTGGAGCATATTTCGCAGAGAAGATCTTTGCTGAGCCGATCCGCGGAGCAGACGGAAATCCGTTGGCAATTACGAGCATTTTCGATGTCGACGGCGAACTTTTGGTGGGTACTTCCGGCCGCGGAGCGTTGGTCGTTAAAGATGGTAGCGTCGCGGAATATGCCGCTTCGCCGCGTCCGACGTTCGTGAATTCGCTCGCTCGAAGCG
>JBJMGN010000182.1:0-8345 GCA_045807885.1 Pyrinomonadaceae bacterium
ACAGCTTCAGAGCTAGAGATATATCTTACCCAATCTCCCGAAGCTAAAGATGCGGAGCAGATTCGAAAAACGATCGCGCAACTAAAAAAACCGAATTAACGAATGGTTTCATCTGAAAGGATCTATCGCGATTCGGTACACAATATAATTCGTGTCGATACCGGCGACGAGGTTGGTGCACTTGTCGCCCGGCTTATTGACACGCCGGAGTTTCAGCGGCTGCGTCGTATAAGACAGCTCGGGCTTGCACATTTTGCCTACCAGGCTGCCGAGCATTCGCGTTTTACACACAGCCTCGGTGCCTATCATTTAGCAACTCGAATTCTTAATCGTTTGGCATCGAAATATTCGATCCCACCCGACGACCGAACCGCAGTGCGAATCGCCGCATTAGTCCACGACATCGGCCACGGGCCTTTTTCACACGTCGTCGAGTCAATCCTTGGATTCCATCACGAAGACTTTTCTGCTCGAGCAGTATTGAGTTCCGAAACTGCGATCGGACGGCTGCTCCTTGAATTTTCGCCGACGCTGTCTGCGCGAGTCGCTTCACTTATTCAAGGCAGTTTTGCTCCCGTCGCGCTCAGCCAACTTGTTTCGTCACAATTAGACGTCGATCGTATGGATTACCTGCTTCGCGATAGCCTCATGACCGGGGTGAAGTATGGCATTTATGATCTCGAATGGATCATCAAATCGCTTGAGATCGACGAGGCGAAGGACCGGCTTTATATCTCGGCTTCAGGAATTTATGCCGTGGAGGATTATCTGCAGGCCCGTTATTATATGTACCGGCAGGTTTATTTTCACCGTACGCTTCGCAGTGCCGAAGCGGTTTTGCATTCATTACTGCGACGAGTGCTGGAAATGTTCGCTAAGGGGGAACCGATATGGGTTGCCGAAGGCACCGCAATGGAAAAGGTGGTTCGCGGCGAGAAGTTGAATCTTGCCGACCATCTTTCCCTCGACGATTCGGATTTTCTTTTTCACATCAAACGTTGGTGCGCTTCCGATGACCCGATCCTCTCGGACCTTTCCGACCGCTTTCTAAATCGCCGGCTTTTTAAAGCATTCGACCTCGACATGAAAGAAGGCTGCCGACGCGAATTTGTTGCGAATGTCAGAAGCCTGGTCGCGGAAAAGGGCCTCGACCCCGAGTATTATGTTTTTGAAGACACCGGCGGCGATATGGTGCACTCCTTCTATGCTCCGGACAATTCGATACCGAAAGATCTTATCTTTATAGAAGATGGATTTTCTCGCTCCGAGATCCGTGAGATCTCTGAGGTCAGTTCGGCGGTTCGCGGATTGCAAAAAGGCTATCGGATTCACCGACTTTGTTTCCCGGCAGAATTTAAAAACGAGGTCGCGGAGCTTTATCATCGATAGTTTGTTTTATTCGAGAATGATCGCTCGCCCATTTTACGGCTACCTTCCAGCGGCACTGATAATTCTTCTATTCGCTGGGATCGTTTACGCACAGCGAGTCGGAATTTTAACTCCCGAACCAACCCCGTTTACCTCCGGCATTGCCTCATCGATTCAGCAATCGCTCGATCCTAAGTTTCGAATGGTGGACGCGGAGCTCGCAACATCCGCGTATGAATCTCTTAAGATCGAGGCCCCTTTCAACCAATCGCGGGAAATTGCTCAGCGGATCGGCAACATTGTCGGCTGTGATTTTTTTCTTCTGATCAAAACCACCACCGCGCGCCGAAGTTCGTCGTCTCGGCCATCGTATTTTGAGGCTTCGGTGTTTATCTGGGTGGTCGACGCACGGACAGGAGCTCTTGTGAACTGGTTGATATTTTCAAAACAAGCCGATTCTGCTTTGGAGGCCGAACGTCAGTTGAGCGAATCCACAAACGGGTTCGCCGAAATTATCGGTTCTGATTTCAAAGCGCCGATCTCAACGGAACCGACCGTCACGTTTGAGGTTTTTGAGCCCGATTCAAAAGCAATTCGACCCGCAATGCCATACAAACGCTTCAAACCCGAATATACGAACACAGCATATCTGTTCGATGTGAAGGCCACGGTTGACGCCGAGGTCAGCATCGATGAAAAAGGCAATGTTCGGCAGATCGATATATTGCGTTGGGCGGGTTTCGGCCTAGATACCTCGGTGGCCGACGCCATCAGAAAAATGAATTGGCGACCGGGCGAACGAAACGGCAAGCCATTGCCGATGCGTGTTTTACTGCGTTACAATTTCACAAAGATCGATAAGGAATGAAGTTGCCGCTTTCCCTTCAATGAGATATCTCCGCGCTACGATTCGATTCATTGCATTTGTCACTGCCACACTCAGCCTTTACGCGATTTGGTGGGTACTCTCATTCTTTATTCCAAATAAGGTTTACTGGCGGCAGCTCGCATTCAAATACTGGACATTATCGTTCGTAAGAATTTCGGGGATGAAGATCGAAGTGATTGGAACACCCCCGACATCGCCGTTCTTTCTCGTTTCAAACCATCTTAGCTATGTCGACATAGCAGCGTTACGAGCAGTTGTCGAGGGCGTCTTCGTAGCAAAAAAAGAGATCGAGAACTGGTTTCTCGCCGGCCGGATCGTCCGTGATATGGGCATTATATTTATCGACCGAAAAAGACGAATGGACATTCCACGCGCGGGTGAACAGATCGTCGAACATCTGGATAACGGCGAAGGTGTCATTGTGTTTCCTGAAGGCACAAGTACCAAAGGCGAAGAGGTTTTGACCTTTAATTCTTCGTTCTTTGAATTCGCCGCCAGCGCCGATATTCCCGTCTCGTATGTAAGCATTAACTATCGCACACCGCCAGGTGAGATGGCCGCAAGCGATGCAGTATGTTGGTGGGACGACATCACGTTTTTGGCGCATATGTTCCGGCTTTTCACTGTGCCTTCGTTTACTGCGATACTGCATTTCGGCGATAAGCCGGTGATAAATCCGGACCGTAAACTTTTGGCTCGCGAGCTGCATGACAAAATAAGCCGCTCATTTGTACCGGTGATCTGATGATTAAACCAAGCGGCCGTTTCGTACGTATTAATAACAAATTGATTTCAAAGGAGTTAGTAATGAAGATCCCTATTTTCCTCACCGCGTTGCTGTTTATCACCGCCGCGGCTTTTGCGCAGACCAAACCATTCGACCCGGCTCGAGTGGATAAGGCGGTCAGCCCGTGCAACGATTTTTTCGAATACGTGAACGGCACATGGGTGAAGAACACGCAGATCCCGGCGTCGGAATCGCGCTGGGGCTCGTTCAACATCCTTGCCGAGAGCAACAACACACTGCTCCGCGAGATTCTCGAAGCGGATTCGAAGGCAAAGAATAAGGAAGGCAGCGACGCCCAATTGATCGGCGATTTCTACTCGGCCTGTATGGACGAGGCGGCCATCGAAAAGGCCGGCATCAAGCCAGTCGAGCCTTTTTTAAAACAGATCGCCTCCATCAAGGATTCAGCCAGCCTGCAACGCGAGATCGCGAACCTGCATGACGCCGGCCTCCCCGCTGTGTTCAATTTCGGAGCCGGTGCGGACCTGAAGAACACCAATTCGGTTATCATCAACGCGTTTCAGGGCGGGCTTTCGCTTCCCAGCCCCGAGTATTACCTGAACACCGATGCGAAATCGGTCGAGACGCGTGCCAAATTCGTCGCCCACATGACGAACATGTTCAAACTGCTCGGCGACAGCCCCGAAGCAGCAGCCGCGAACGCCACAACCGTGTTGGAAATTCAAACGCGTCTCGCCAAGTCATCGCTGACGCCGGTCGAGCTGCGAAATCCAGATAATCGTTACAACAAGATCACGGTCGCCGCCGCACAAGCGATGACACCGGACTTCTCCTGGGACGCTTATCTCAAGGAACGCGACGTCCCCGCACAGCCGGACATGAACATCGCGCCGCCGAAATTCTTCACCGAATTCAACGCGATGCTGAAGGACGTGCCCGTCGAAAAATGGAAGACGTACCTCCGCTGGACGGTGATCAACGCCACGGCGCCGATGCTTTCCAAGTCCTTCGCGGATGAAAATTTCGATTTCTTCAGCCGCTATCTCAGCGGCCAAAAAGAAAGGCAGCCGCGTTGGAAAACCTGCGTGCAGCAGACCAACGCGCATCTCGGCGAAGCGCTCGGTATGGAATACGCGAAACGTGCATTCAAACCTGAGGCGAAGGCCCGCATGAACGAGCTGATCGACAACCTGATGGCCGCCCTGAAAGAGCGCATCGGCGGACTCGAATGGATGAGCGAGGAAACGAAAAAGCAGGCGATGGTGAAACTTGCCACGTTCAAACGAAAGATCGGTTACCCCGACGTTCTTCGCGGCTACAAAGGCCTGACGGTCGATGACAGATCGTACGCCGGCAACATTCTACGTTCGGGCGTGTTCCAGACGCGGCGCAATTTCGAGGACCTCGGCAAACCGCGCGACAAGACGCGAATGGGAATGACGCCCCCGACCGTCAACGCTTCGTACAGCCCGCAGAACAACGACATCACGTTTCCCGCTGGCATTCTGCAGCCACCGTTCTTCAATTTCGAAGCGGACGACGCGCTCAATTACGGCGCGATCGGCGGAGTGATCGGCCACGAGATCACGCACGGTTTCGACGATCAGGGCAGCCGCTTCGACGCCGAGGGCAATTTGAAAAGTTGGTGGACGCCGGAGGACAAAACCAAATTCGATCAGCGGACCGCCTGCGTCGTAAAGCAGTTTAACAGCTACGAGGTGCAGCCCGGTTTGTTCATCAACGGCAAGCTCACGCTCGGCGAAAACATCGGCGACTTCGCGGGACTCACCGTCGCTCACGCGGCTTACCTGAAAGCAAAGGCGGGCAAACCCGAGCCCGCGCCGATCGACGGATTCACCGACGAGCAGCGTTTCTTCCTCGGCTGGGCACAGGTCTGGGCGGGCAAAGGGACGCCAGAAGCGGACCGCCTGCAGGTCGCGACGAACCCGCACTCGCTCCCGAAATGGCGTGTCAACGGGCCGCTGTCGAACATGCCCGAGTTTGCGAAGGCATTCAACTGCAAACCCGGCGACGCGATGGTTCGCGGGGAAGCCGCCTGCGCCATCTGGTAATGGAACGCGGACGAGGGCGTCCGCAATGAGCGAAGCGAAAATGGGGCGGGGCCTTAGCCCCGCTCTTTCCAATTCAGAACTCGACCGGATGGTCTCGTTTCTGCCTTTTATTTCTTGATCAGTTTTACAATAAATACGGCCACGGCGGAGCCAAAGGCCGCACCGAGCAACGTGAGGAGAAACTCCGGCCCGGGCCCGGTGATCACCGGAGCGATCATGCCAAATGCAAAACCGCCGACGAATCCGCCGACGACGCCAGCGGCCAAATTCCACAGCGGCGGCGCACCGACGCCGTTACCCTTGATGAACGAACCAAACATTACGGCAACGGCGATCCCAATGATCAGCCAGCCAATGATGAGCAACATAGGTTTTTCTCCTTGAGTTCTTAGATTCGCGACGATTCTATACCCGATCCGACCCGTCAGGAAATGCTATAAAACTTAAAGGCTGAGAGCATCGCTCTCAGCCTTTAATTAAGTTGCCCGCTCCATCATGGTGCGTTTTGAATTAGAGTTCGTCTTCGATATCGATCATGCCCGGCTGGAGCGAATCGTCGAAAACCTCGTCCTCCTCAAGCGCGATCTCGTCGAGCGTTTCCTCCGCTTCGTCATAACCCGCATCGGTATCGCCATTTTCAACTCCAGGCACGTTTGCAAGGATCGGGATATCGAATCCGCCGCGGATGTTGTTCGCCATTTCGTCGAACTCATCTTCCTCACGTCGGTTCTGGGTCTTATCGAAAGCGACTTCAACGTTCCGGTAATATTTCATACCGGTTCCCGCCGGGATCAGGCGTCCCATGATGACGTTCTCTTTCAGCCCACGAAGGTAATCGATGCGGCCTGAGATAGCAGCTTCGGTAAGCACGCGGGTTGTCTCCTGGAAACTCGCCGCCGAGATGAACGAATCGGTGGAGAGCGAAGCCTTTGTGATTCCAAGCAGCAACGGGTCGCCAACCGAGGTCTTGCCGCTTTCTTCACGAACGCGGTTGTTCTCATCCTCATATCGGAAACGGTCTACCTGCTCTTCCATAAGGAATTCGGTATCGCCCACTTCTTTGATCTTCACCCAGCGAAGCATCTGCCTAACGATCACCTCGATGTGCTTGTCGTTGATGTTCACACCCTGAAGGCGATAAACCTCTTGGATCTCGCTTACAAGGTAATTCTGAAGTGCTTCGGTACCGAGAACACGCAGAATGTCGTGCGGATTCAACGGGCCATCCATAAGCGGTTCGCCCGCCTTAACATGGTCGCCGTCCTGCACGTTGATGTGCGTACCGCGTGGGATGTCGTATTCCCTCTCTGCACCGTCCTCGCCGGTGATGATGATCTTGCGTTTACCCTTAGAGATCGTACCGAGCGTAACGGTTCCGTCGATCTCAGACATCATCGCGGTTTCACCGGGACGACGCGCTTCGAAAAGCTCGACGACACGCGGCAGACCGCCGACGATGTCCTTCGTCTTGGTCGTTTCACGCGGGATCTTAGCGATCACGTCACCAGCTTCAACCGCTTGCCCGTCAATGACCTGCAAGTTTGCTCGGATCGGCATTTGATAAGTTTTCAGAGTCTTGTTTCCGCCCTTGATCTCCAAACGCGGCTGGTTCTTTTCATCCGAGTCTTTGACGACCAGACGGATCTGACCGGTGATCTTATCGATCTCCTGCTCAACCGTCTTGCCTTCTTTGAGATCCTGAAACTTAACAACACCCGCGACCTCTGTAAGGATAGCGAACGTGAACGGATCCCATGTGGCGAGCACGTCGTCCTCCTTCACCTTTTGCCCATCTTTTACATGAAGCTGTGCACCGTAAACGATCTTGTAACGAGCGACCTCGCGACCGCGATCGTCCATAAGTCCGAGCTCGGACGGCTGCCGTCGCATCGAGATCATTTCCTTTTTACGGTTCTTGATGATGGTCCAGTCACCGATGAACTTGACGGTACCATCCATCGCAGCCTCGTGCTTGGTTTCCTGTTCGAGCCGAGCAGTTCCGCCGACGTGGAACGTTCGCATTGTCAACTGAGTTCCAGGTTCGCCGATCGACTGAGCTGCAATAACACCTACGGCTTCACCGATTTCGACCGTATTACCAGTGGCCAAGTTTCGGCCGTAGCATTTAACACAGATCCCGCGGCGGGCTTCGCACGTTAACGGCGAACGAATACGGATCTTTTGCAGACCGGAAAGCTGGACCTGGTTTGCCAGGTCTTCGTCGATCTCCAGATTCGATTCGACGATCGTGGTGCCGTCAACCGGATCAACGATGTCGTCCAGCGACGTAGTACCGACGATGCGATCGCGGAGGGATTCAACTTCCTCACCGTTTCGGATGATCGCCTCTGCCCAAACGCCGCGAAGCGTTCCGCAATCGTCCTCGGAAACGATCACGTCCTGAGCTACGTCGACGAGTCGACGAGTCAAATACCCTGAGTCGGCCGTTTTAAGAGCCGTATCTGCAAGACCCTTTCGCGCACCGTGTGTCGAGATGAAGTACTGCAAAACGTTCAGGCCCTCACGAAAGTTGGCCACGATCGGTGTTTCGATGATCTCACCCGACGGTTTCGCCATAAGGCCACGCATACCGGCGAGCTGGCGGATCTGTGCGTCAGAACCTCGAGCACCCGAGTCGGCCATCACGAGGATAGGATTAAGTTCCTTTCGCTCGGCTTCGCGGGTGTGCATCGCCTTGAACATTTCCTTTGCAACCTCATCAGTCACATCAGACCAAATGGCGGTCACTTTGTTTTCGCGTTCCATGTTGGTCATGGTCGCATCTTCGTATTGCTTCTGAAGCTTGTCGACTTCTTTACGGGCCCGTTCGATAATGCCTTTCTTGCTAGATGGCGTGACCATATCGTCGATGCCGATCGACATACCTGATTTGGTCGCGTAAAGGAAGCCCATCGTTTTGAGGTCATCGAGCAGTGCAACAGTATGCTCGTGGCCTAGACGAAGATGGCAGAAGCTTACAAGGGACTGTAGTCCCTTTTTCTTCAATGTTCCGTTCACGAACGGTAGTCCGTCGCGGGTCAAACGCTCGTTAAGGATCACGCGGCCAACCGTAGTGTCGATCACACGGTCCTCGTTCTCGCGAACCGTAGCACGCATTACGTCCTGCGTATTATGTTCGAGCGTAAGGTCGATCAGGTCGCCCTTCCAGCGAAGCCGAATGTTACTCTGCGTTTCGACAATACCGGCATCAAGTGCAAGGATCACGTCATCAACCGAGTTGAACGCCTTGCCCTCACCCTTTAATTCA
>JBJMGN010000183.1:0-3129 GCA_045807885.1 Pyrinomonadaceae bacterium
TGGTTCGGCAATGGTTCGGACGAGCAAGAAGGTCGGAGCGGGGGCTCAACGTCTGGTACTACCACGTCGGGCATGTCTGGCAGTTCATCCAGTAAGAAAGCTGGGTCGAGCGGATCGTAATGCCATCGATGGTTTAAATACCGATCAAATGAAAAACTCCGCCGGAAATCCGGCGGAGTTTTTTCGTTCATAAACTAAGGGCTATCGGTAAATATGCTCGCCTCGATAACGGTCGCGCCACTCATTTTCGAAGTAGTCTGCGTCTTCGGTGGATCGCGGTCGAACCCCGAGGACCGTGCCGCCTTCGTTAATGCCGCTTTCGTATAACTTCGCCCGATCTTCCGGAATTCCCCAACCGATCAGTGCACCTGCCAGACCGCCGGTTAATCCACCCGCACCAGCACCGGCTAAGGCAGCAGCAATCGGCCCGGCTACTACGAGTCCAAGACCCGGAACCACGAGATTGGTTCCGATTGCCGCAGCACCGCCGATTATCGCGCCGAGTGTTCCGCCAATTATCGAGCCAACACCGGTTCCTTCGAGCGCCTTGCTTCCGACTTCGCTCTCGTCAGCATTGTCGCCCCAATATCGGTTCCTGGTGTCTTCAGACATCATCACGTTTATTTCGTCATCGGAATAGCCTCGTTCTCGCAAACTGCGATATGCATTTTCAGTGTTTTCGCGGTCGCGAAACATTCCCGTAAGCATTTGAGATTCCTGTTGGCGTGTTCCCTGATTGTTCATTGTTTGTAACTCCCTTGTTAAAAATGATTAGATTCTGGGCAGATTTAATAGTAAGCAGATTTTACCGCTGAAATCGTATTGAGTCGTACAGTCCGAAATCCGCTTCCTGATACTATCGATTGCGACCCAAGTCTTAGGCTGGCGCTTTGGAAGCGCATTCGCGGTGTGTTACGGAGAGCGGACACACCGTTTTTTCACGCGCCGGAAAAGATCAACTTGCTCGTACTGAATGTATCCATCGAACGATTTGGTGAACCGTTACGGTGATTTCCGTTTGACCCAAATTCGATCGACTCACACGGTTTCACATTGGCGTCTGCGACGCGTTTCATAAATTCGAGAGCATATGTATGATGTTCCGTTTCGACAGCCGCCGTTCCGTCTGACGGAACCTGAACGTTGAAACCGCGCATGTAAGCGTCATGCGCCGTAAACAAAACGCAAATGTCAGTCGTTACCCCTGTGATCGTCACGCGAGAAATATTTTTGGAGAGCAGAAGAACACCAAGCGGCGTTGCATAAAAGCCGGAACGCTGGGGCTTTATAATGAATAGGTCATCATGCTCAGGCTCGAGTTTTTCCACGATTTCCCGTCCCATGTGTGAGCTGTTCATTGTCCGGTCAACAAAGGTCCCAAAATCCTCGTTCCATCTACCATAGTTGTCATTCACATAGATCACGGACGCCCCCGCCTGACGAGCGCGCTTTTTTAACTGGGCGATTTTCGCCGCTGCCGCAAGCGCGGGCTCGAACAGTTTTTCACCGTCTTCAAACTTAAAGTCCGAGATCATATCCATGATCAAAAGAGCTTCACCTTTCGAGTCTTTCTTAACAACCATATGATTGGAATCCGTCATAACAGTTACCTCTCATGTAACTTTTTTAAGCAAACGCCGTACCGTTCTTGCAAGTCCAGTAATCAGAGGGTTGACCCCGCATTCGATTCAAAAGAGGTTCCGCCATGTACTGATTCAGTTCGCCTCTGGTACTCAGTTCCTTTATCGAAAATAAAAATTTTCGCGAATGTTAGCCTAAATACGTTGTTTTCGCCGGCAGGGAGGGAGAATCAGCTATGTCTTACCGCACTCGATGATTTCGCGTAACTCCTAAACAAGAGGCCGATGCTAAAAAGCTCGGCCTCTTCCACTTCCGAAAGCACTCTCGCCGTTTGGAAAATTTGCGAGTATACTTGTAAATTGTCTATTCAGAAGCCAGCCGAATTAGTCGAGGATCCATCGCCATAAAAGGTAGTTTGTAGTTTGTCGTGATGGACGAAAGGGCGCCTGACGCCAAAAAATTCATCTCTACCGACGACCGGCAAAACAACGCGGTCGCTTGGCCGCGTTACGCGGTTACGATACTTGGCGCCTATGCTCTGATCGGAGGCATAATTTCGTTTCTCGGCTACCCTCTGAATATTCCAAGCCTTACTGACTGGATCCACGAAGGAATATCGATACAGCCAAATGCAACGATCGCGGTAACGGCCACCGGAGCAACCCTTTTGCTCTTGAACTTCGGTTACCGACGCCTGCCTATCGTTCTGTCATCGCTGGTTGGATTGATCGGCGCTTTGTCCATTTTTCAAATGGCGACATCGACCGATCTCGGTTTCAACACCGTACTATCGTTCGGACGCGAGTGGGGACGAGCTGGCGTCGTAATACCCGGACTTATGGGCACGCCCGGAGCTGCATCCTGGTCTCTGCTCGGCGTATCTTTGCTGCTGTTATCTGCTTTTTCGAAAGGAGATAACAAAAAAGACCTGATCAAAGCCCGCGCCGCTTCGCTCGCTCTCGCTCTTATCGCGATGAGTATTTCCTCGCTTTCGCTTATCGGATATCTTTATGGGGCAGAAGCACTCTATACCCTTCCGCGATTAACGGTCATAGCCCTTCAAACAGCTACGTTCATATTCGCGAGTGCCTTGGCTACCGTGATGCTGATCGGCGAAAGCGGCCCGATGCGGCTATTTGCAGACCGGGGCCCTGCCGGCATATTGACGCGCCGAATCGTGCCGACAATTATCCTTTTACCGGTGTTTGTAGGTGCTGTCAGGCTTGCGGGCGAGCGCGCAGATCTATACGACACTGCTTTTGGCAGCGCGGTGCGAACGCTGGTTGAGATCGCATTCTTGCTTTGCATTTTGTGGTGGACCGGCACGGCCCTGAGTAAGCAGGCAAGGCGTGCCGCCGATAATCAAAAGGCTATCCATCAGCTTGCGGATGCAATGCCCCAGGTTGTCTGGATCGCGGACGAATCCGGCAAGGTTCATTACTATAATCGACGCGTCGAAAATTTCGGGGGCATTATCAAGGTTGATCAGGGTCTGTTTGACTGGCAGCCGGGAATTCATCCCGAGGATCTTGAGTCTACGATCAAGGC
>JBJMGN010000184.1:0-2865 GCA_045807885.1 Pyrinomonadaceae bacterium
AATTTGAGCGGTGGCTATGAATTCAAGGTACGTGAACGCGGCGCCGGACTATCGGTCGGTCAAAAACAACTAATCTCGTTCGCACGCGCCCTGGCGTTCGACCCCGCTATCCTTGTGCTGGACGAAGCGACCAGCTCGATCGACACCGAAACTGAACAGATCATCCAGCAAGCCGTTGAACGTGTGATGGAGGGGCGTACATCCGCCGTGGTCGCACACCGCCTATCTACGATCCAAAAATGCGACCGAATAATAGTTATGCATCACGGCGAACTTCGTGAATCCGGCACGCACAATGAATTGCTCGGGCTCCGCGGCCTTTATTGGCGGCTATACCAGCTTCAGTACTCGGACGAAAAGCTGCATATTTCGGATTCCGGCATTTCGCCTCTTGAAACCCACGTGTGAGCTTGGAAGATTAACTAGGCTAACTCCCCTAAGTTTGTTTATAATACCCCGAATAAATGATGCCGGAAACGCGAATCGACGACGCTATTCGACGGGAATGCGATGCCCGTATCTCGGCGATCTATGCCGCTTGCGCGGAAAACCAACCCAATTTCGGCGTAAGCGAAGAAATGTTCTCAGCCTCGCTTAATAAAACCGTCGATAAGTTTCTTTTCAGCACTTCCGATGCCCTCGCAACAACTGAAACGGTCAATAACTTCCTGGATCAATTGCAGGCCAACGACCTGCATCTGGCGCTTGCTTGCGCGAGCGGAAATGAACGTGCCTGGTGGGAATTTGATCAGAGTCATCGCAGCTTTATGGAGCGGGTGGCCCGGCACCTAGCGAAGACCGAATCCGACGCTCAGGAAGTGATCGATTCCGTCTATGTCGAGCTTTACGGCACACGGGTAGTGGATGGCGAGCGTATTTCAAAGTTTTCAACCTATAGCGGGCGCGGATCGATCCGGGGATGGCTGCGCACGGTGATCTGGCATTCATTGGTCGATCTGCACCGGGCCGGGCACGACGAGGTATCGCTCGACGAGATGACCGAAAATATCGGTGAGGGAGCTGCACATGCCGCGTTTGCCGAGCAAATAAAAGACGGCGAAGGCGACATGATCGACGAGATCACACGCGACCGCTTTCGAACGGCCACCGTAAATGCCATCGCGAACGCTTTCGCCGGCTTGGAAGATCACGAAAAGCTCCTATTGCTTTATTATCACGTCGAAAACATGAAACTTCGTGAGATCGCAAAGCTAGTTGAGAGCGAAGGCTCGGCACTGCGGGGCTGGTTTCAGCGAAAAACGCAGACTCGCGAAACCGGCGGGCGAACTCACGAATCAACTGTAATGCGCTGGCTTGAAAAGAGTTATGCTCGCGTACTCGAGCTGTTTTCAACGGAATTGAAGGATTCGCATTCGTTCTCTGCCGACGAAATAAAACAGTGCATTGAATTGGCCACGCAGGACCTTACGGCCGGCAATATTTTCGCCGGGCTGAAGACCGGATAAATAAAAGTTGGCTTTTTACGCAAATTTGGAGTTTTAACTGCGTCTGAATTTCGGGAGGTTAGACCCGCAAATGGCAAACGCATACAACATGACTGCTGAAGAGACGAAATTGCAGGGAATTCTTGCGGCATATCTGGCCTCGCGAAAGGAGATCGCGCCTGAAACGCCTCATCTTGACCAGGACACGCTGGCGGCCTTCGCGGAAGGGACGCTAAATGAGCGTGAATCTGCACCGGCGATCTCGCACCTGGTGGGCTGTTCATACTGCCGTCACATAACTGCCGAACTCGTGAGGCTTGAACTCGCCTTTGCCGACGAACCAATCGAAGCTCGAGTTGACGGGAATATCGAGAAACCGGCAAAGATCTCGGAAGTTTTAAACGGGCTTTTCGAAAAGATCTTTGGCTCAAGTGAGAACGCAGTCTTTGCTCACGAGGAAAAGGACAAAGAAAACGAAAAGAAAAAGGACGACGAAACGAAATAAATCCCCCAACGAAGCATCGCTTGCTAGCGTGCTCTAGCCCTCGGCTAAGCGGCCGGGGGCTTTTTTCTTTCCTAGGTCGAATCCACTTTTATGTATTCGAGCGAACCCAACGATTATATTTCCGAACTTTCAAGCGGTATAATTATTGAAATGACTTCGATCGATGATCAGAAGCAAAATGGCAACGAAGACGGCGATTGTAAGATCAAGGCAAAGGACATCACAGTCGAACGAGTTGCCACCGCAAACCTGCCTACCGAAACTGGCGATTTTAAGATCGCCGGATATCGTTCACTGATAAGTGACGAAGAATTCGTCGTTCTTTTTAAGGGCACGATGGACCGCGACGTTCCAACCCTGGTGCGTATCCATTCCCAATGCCTGACCGGCGACGTGTTCGGTTCTATCAAATGCGATTGCGGACCTCAACTGCACAAGGCAATGTCAATGATCGAAGCGGAAGGACGCGGAGCGATCGTCTACCAGCAACAGGAAGGCCGTGGGATCGGCATCATCAACAAGATCCGTGCATACGCCCTCCAGGACGAGGGTGCCGATACAGTAGAGGCGAACGAAAAACTCGGCTTTGCGGTGGATGCCCGCATCTATCGTCAATGCGCGGAAATTCTCTTCGATCTCGGCCTTTGCAAAGTACGCGTCATTTCAAATAATCCCGACAAACTCAAGGCTCTCAAAGATGCCGGCCTCCGGATCATCGAACGCATCCCACTCGAGATCAAGACCGAACCCCCGGCCGCGCACTACTTGCGAACCAAAAAAGAAAAGCTAGGACATCTACTCGGCCTGGAGTAATACGTCTTTCCCGTTTTCACAAATTCCGCAACAATAAAAAAGGGCCCGGTAAACCGGGCCCAAAATGCACAAGGCAAGTTTTTTAGAACAAGTTAGAAGATA
>JBJMGN010000185.1:0-2864 GCA_045807885.1 Pyrinomonadaceae bacterium
CACGACATCGCCGCTGTCTACAGATTCGGTACCGGTAATGATGCGAAAGACCGTCGTTTTCCCGGCGCCGTTACGCCCAACCAGCCCGACTTTTTCGCTCGGATTTATCTGGAACGAAATCCCGCGAAGTATCTCATCGCCGCCGTAAGATTTTTTAACGTCTGAAAGTCTAAATAACATTGCGCAAAAAACCACCGGTTCGAAATGTCAGACATCCGGCCGATGGTTTTATTTTACTAAGAATGACTTCTACTTATTCGAATTTCCCGAAGTATTCGGGGCAGCTGCCGGTTTCGGCGTATTCGCAGCCGGACGATTCGCATTCACTATAGGCTTAGCAGCATTCGTAGTGGAATTTGAAACCGTGGAGTTTGCCTGGGGCGTCGATACATTCGCGGAGGTAGCCGGAGTGTTCGAGGGCACGCTTGAATTCGTATTTGCCGTCGTCGGCGAGACTGCCGGACGCGCACCGCTGAGTTCGTTAGGATTCGTCACGACCTTTTTCGCAAGGAAGTTTTCGATCTTTGCCTCATTCATCGAGATAGCCTGGTACGAGGCCGCAAGCAGCTGCTTACGCGAATTGATCAGAAAGTCCGTGATCTCCTGGCGAACACCCGGCGTTTCGAGCGTACGGTCTTCATCGGTTTCCTGCTTTCGCTGAAGCTTGATGATCAGGTAACGCCCTTCGAACGGTATCAACTGCTGGAAGATCTGGCCGTTCTGCATTTTGGTCATCACATATTCCGCAAAGCCTTGTGGAAACGCCTGCTTCATTTCTTCTTCCGTGAAATAGCGCCAGTCGCCGCCCTTAAGCCTTGAGTCGGCGTCCTCACTTGCTTCGCGCGCGACCGTAGCGAAATCGGCACCCTGCATCACCCTCGAACCGATCTCTTTAGCTTTTGTTTGTGCTTCGAGCTCGTTCCGCGTCGTGTCGCCCTGTCCGGTATCTCGCGGATCGATAACGATCGCGCCCAGCTGAGCTCCACGCTTGTTCTTAAATGCTTCAGGATTGTTGTTGTAGAACTGAGCGATTTCGTTGTCTTTCGGCGGTTCGATCTTACCGGTGATCTTGTCGTTGAGCTTTTGAATCGCAAGGCCCTTTTTAATCGCAAGTCGAGCCGACGCTTCGTTTTCGCCAATCTCTTTCATTTTCGCATCAAACTGCTCCTGCGACAGTCCGCTCGCAGTTTTGCGCTTGTTGAACTCGCCGTTCACTTCTTCGTCCGAAGGCAAAACACCTTCCTTTTCGGCCTTCTGGTACATCACTTCCTGTTCGATCAAGCTCTGGAGCACCTGCAGGCGGCCAGCCGCCAACTCAAGCGCCGACAAGCGGTTTTCCTGGCCCTGCGCCTGCTGCTTGATGGCTCGGTCAACCTCTTCCATCTTGATGGGCTTGCCGTTTACGGTCGCCGCCGTCTCGTTCGGGTCGTTCCCGCCCGCGTCTGGGCCACTAGTTGACCCGCCGCAGCCGGCTAAAAATGCGGCAAACGTAAATAAAGTTGCCGAAAAAAGAATGAGTTTGTTTGATGTTCGCACTATTGAAATAGCTCCTTTCGCGTTTGGCGCTAATAGCCTTAACTTGACTATGTATAACGCAATTTGTTATAAAATTCGTTTTGAGTTTTTAAAACTCGAATCGTTTTCCTCTTGATATCAGAGGTGCAATATTATGGCTCAAAGATGTGATGTATGCGGCAAAGGTCCGCAATTCGGCAATAACGTTTCTCACGCCAACAACAAGACCCGTCGGCGTTTTAACCCTAATCTGCAGCCGGTGCGTGTTCAGCTTCCGGGCGGCGGAAATGGCCGCCAGAAGGTGTGCACCCGCTGTATCAAGTCGGGCAAAGTTGTCAAAGCCGCGTAATTTTCTTTGAGTTACGCTTCTCTATTTTAGTTGCCAAACGCTAAAACTTCGGCGTTTGGCAATTTGTTTTGCACGAGGCCCCCGCTAAGCCCATGATATCGCTCGGACAAATGCCCGGTACTTATGCTATAGCGATGCAATCGATCTCCACCTTGGCATCGCGCGGCAGTCTAGCCGCCTGAACAGTTGCACGGGCCGGTTTATTCTCGACAAAATACTTCGAATAAACTTCGTTCATCGCCGCAAAATCGTTCATATCGGCAAGGAACACGGTCGTTTTTACCACTTTGTCAAAACTGCTTCCCGCCGCTTCGAGTACCGCCAATAAGTTCTTGAATACCTGAACGGTCTGCTCTGCGATATCATCTGAAACGAAATTTCCGGTCGCCGGGTCGATCGGGATCTGCCCCGAACAAAAGACCATTCCATTCGCTTTGATCGCCTGCGAATACGGACCTATCGCACCCGGGGCTTTTTCCGTAGAAACAACTTCGTTCATCTTTATAGCGTATTTGCGACCTTGAGCAAAAGGCTGATATTAGCAAAATAGGCAGGGAAAATAAAGTTGGAATGGACGTTTTCAGGCATTCATACGCTCGACCGAGAGCACGCCCGTTACATGTTCGACTGCAGACACTACCCGGTCGAGATGCTTTTTATCAAATACTTCCACGGTGACCTCGATCAAACCACGGTCATCCCGAGAAACACTCGCACTCGCGTCACGTATTCCCGTTTTGATGTCAGCGATCGCGTTCGTGATTCCAGCGATCATACCGGTGCGGTTTTCCGTAGTTACGAGCAGGCGGACCGACTGTATTTCCTCCTTCTCACTCTTTGCCCAATCGACCTCTACAATGCGGTCCCGATTTACCATCAATTGCGAAACATTTTTGCAGCGTTTGTTGTGAACTACGATCCCTTTGCCAAGCGAAATGTAGCCGATAATGTCCTCACCGCGTATCGGATTACAACATCGGGCGCGCGTCGTCAACAGATT
>JBJMGN010000186.1:0-3846 GCA_045807885.1 Pyrinomonadaceae bacterium
GGTCAGTCGATAAGGTCCGAATACCGGATATATCGAATGTTGCCGAGCGGTCCGAATTAAATCGGGACTTCTTTCAAACGGTTTCTCCCAAAGATCTGGTGGCGGGCCATACCGGTCCGCCATTTATCAAATATTCATTGCATAAGGGGAAAATATGGCGCAAATAATGAATTTAGGTATGGAAGACCTCCCTACCATTTACAACATTTCCTACCCGGTCGGCCCGAACATGCCGAACGTGCGGGATGACGTCTTACTAATTCAAACGCTGATGAAACTAGCCAATTTCATACGCTTCGTTCCGGGCATGGGCCCGGTTGAAGCAAGCAGCAAGATCACCGTGGACGGTTACTTTGGCAAACAGACAAAGCGGATGATCGAAGCCTTTGAGAAGATGGTTACTGACAGTCACCTGCTGATCATTGCCGACGGTGTTTTCGAGCCTTCTTCGGACGACGGTTATACCGGCAAGGGGATCATCTACAAGATCATTCACCTGAATCGGATCGCGAAACAGCGTTCCCCATTCGGTAATGAATATAACCAGCTACCCGAAAATCCTGATACGCATCCGATCCTACGCGGCTCGCTTGCCGCGCGCGGCCAACGGCTTTCGCGAGTGGTTTCACTTTAATTGGCGACTCAGGTTATTAAGTTGAGAGAAGCTTAACGGCGAGTTGGGTGTACAGCTCAACGGCACGCTCAAGATCACGCTTCATCACGAATTCGTCCTTCGTATGTGCGACCAGTATCGACCCGGGTCCGAGAAGAAGTGGCTGCCCCCATTTCGTTAGATAGGGAATATCGGTCGTAAAGCGAACGACCTTTTGCTTGAATCCATCAACCGAAAGCATCTTGACCGGTTCGCTGCAGGAGAGAACTTCGACCTCGCCGCGATCGCGGACGACATTTCTCAACGCCTCTTCGATCGGCGCACGCGACGTTGTTAGGCGAATTGCTAAACCTGCCTCAGCCGTCGGTGGAATAACATTCAATGCAACGCCGCCTTCGATCGTGCCGATATTCACGGTCGTTTCACCGAAGAATTCTTCACTCGGAAATTTCGTATGCCGAACGTCATCAAGGATCTCCAACAGCTTTTCGATCGCCGAATCACCCTGATCGGGATAAGCTGAATGAGCGGCCTTTCCCTTCGTTTTAATATTGAGGCGGAAAGTTCCCTTCGAACCTATTGCAAGGTCCAGGTCGGTCGGCTCGCCGTTGATCATGTATTCGCATTTCGCCGCGATCGGGTGATCGTTTGCAGCCTTTGCGCCTGCCGAAGTTCGTTCTTCCTCAACCAAAAACAAAAGCCCAATGTCATAGACACCTTCACTTCGCAGTAATTCCGCCGCCTTGATCTGGGAAGCGATGATCCCCTTTGCATCACAAGCCCCACGCCCGTAAATCTTTTCGTCATCTTCGCTCGGAGGGATGAACGGCGGCACGGTGTCGAGATGCGTCGAAAACCAGACACGCGGGGTCTCGTTCAGCCACGCTATTACGTTGTTCTGGTTTTCCGAGACCTTTTGAAGTTCGACTGTCCAAACTAATGCTTTCAGATGATCTCGCAAGAAAAATCCGACCGCTTCTTCTTCGCCGGAAACCGACGGAATGTTCATCAGCGCTCTTGTAAGTTTGAAGACGTCCATAATTCTCTCGATCAATATAGACCGTTCTACGGCTTGCGCTGCGCAGCCAGCCATTCTAAAAATCCCGGCTCGGCAATCGCCTGGCCGAAAATCTGATGCCCTCCATCTGGGTACTCGGTGTACTTTACATCTGTCCTGCCGGCGGCGCGCAGCGACTCGACGATCTTTCGCGCGACTTCGACCGGAACCGACTCGTCCCGGGCACCGTGGAAGGCCCAGACCGGAGTTTGCCCGATCGCTCGCGCGACCTGTTCGTACGGATCAGGGGACTCAAGCATGTCGCCGACCGCGGGAATTATGGCCCTTCGTGCTGCCGGATTAATGGGGTACGTTCCGACAACACCGCCCGCGACCGGAACAAGTGCTGCAAATTTCCCCGGATTCCCCGCCGCAATCTGCCACACGCCGTATCCACCCAGCGAGAACCCGACAAGGTATAAGCGTCCCGGATCGCCGTTGAATTCTTTTACTGTTTGATCCAGAGCCGCAAGCGCGTACTCGGACATGTTTTGCGATGACCAAAAGTTGTCGCCTTCGCACTGCGGCAGGACGGTAATAAAGTTGAACTTCTCCTTTAACGGTTCAACCGACCAGCGAAAACCGTCTACCTGTGCAATGTTGTCGTCACCTCTTGCGCCCGATCCGTGAAGGTAGAGCATCGCCGGCAGCTTTTCGTTTGGGTCGCGCCCAGCGGGTACGTAAACTCGAAATCCACGGCTCACACCGCCGACAGTAACGCTGCGCTCCGGATAATCCTCGATCCACGAACCACGAAAGGAGCAGCCGCTAAAAAGAACCGTAAGAATGCAAATAATTGGTACGATCTTTGCTGCTTTCATTTAGAAAAACTCTTCATGTAGTTTTCGGATCACATCTGGTGCGTCCGTTTCTTTCACGACGAACGTGAGATTTACGCTTGATGCCCCTTGCGAGACCAACGCAACGTTCACATCTTCGATCGTTGAAAATATCTTCGCCGCCAGGCCCGTCGAGGCACGAAGCCCCTCGCCGACGACACAGATAACTGCGTAGCCGCTCTCGACCTCGACCTCGCCGAGCCGCGAAAGATCTGAAACAACCCTTTCAATGGACTCGGGGTTGTCGAGCGTCAGCGCCACCGAGACCTCCGACGTCGAGATCACGTCGATCACCGTTCGGTGCCGGTCAAATACCTGGAAAACCGCGCTCATAAAACCATATGCGCCGAGCATCCGTGCCGACGTGATCCGGAGTATCGTTATGTTCTTTTTATGCGCGATGGATTTGATCTTGTTCGGCACCTCGCCTGATTTGGCGAGAACCATCGTACCTATTTCATTCGGCTTAAATGTGTTGCAAACTCTGACTGGAATAGAATTGTCGATCGCCGGCTTGATCGTTTTCGGATGGAGGACCTTCGCTCCAAAGTAAGCGAGCTCCGCCGCCTCTTCATAGCTTAAAACAGGGATTGTCCGAGCGTCATTGCAAATTCTTGGGTCGCACGTCATCACACCTGTAACGTCGGTCCATATCTGCAATTCAGAAGCACCGAGTGCAGCGGCAACCAGCGCCGCTGAGTAATCCGAGCCGCCGCGTCCGAGCGTAGTTGTCTCGCCCGCTCGATTCCCGGCGATAAATCCGCCCATTATCGGCGCTTCGTTTGCGGCAATTATCGGCTCCAACTCAAGCCGCACGATCTCGTCGGTCTCGTCAATGATCGGTTGCGCAGCGCCGAATTCGTCATCTGTAACGATCAGCCGACGTGCATCGACATGGCGTGCAGTTACGCCCTTTGCCTTTAGCACTTCACACAGCAGCCGCGATGAAAGCTGTTCGCCATAGGAAACGATCGCGTCTTTCAGCATAGCCAGCGGCAAGGATCGTCGCGATGCGCGCATCAACAAGTCGGAAAGTTCGTCGCGAGAAAATTGCATCTCGGTATCGAACAGGTTCGACGCTCCGGCAGGGATAAAGTGCTGAGCCACTTCTACGTGGCGCTTGAAATGCGGTTCAAGCAACGCAACCGCGGCATCGAAGTCACCCTTCTTCGCTGTGTCAAAAGCCGCAAGAAGCGCATCGGTCACTTTAGTCATTGCCGATACCACAATGACCGGCCTCTTTTCGATCTGCGTCGAAACGATGTGAAAAACGCGCTCGAAGGCGGCCACATCCCCCACGGATGTGCCGCCGAATTTCATCACGGTCGGTTTCGCGT
>JBJMGN010000187.1:0-2674 GCA_045807885.1 Pyrinomonadaceae bacterium
CCCGTGAGTGTCAGACTCGGCGCCGTCACGGTGATCGCATTCGTACCTCCGGCGCTGTGGGCGGTAAATCCAGCTGTCGTCAACAGGGTCCCTACGGGTTGCGAAAAATCTTCCACAAGCAGCGGGGCAACGGCCGCCACCGTACTGACCGACTGGGAAACTTCGTTCTGGCTTATCTTGCCAGCCTCACGGATCTTCTCCGCCTTTCTTAAAAACTGCGCGTCAGCATTACCGAATACAGCAATACAAATGACCAGGGCTCCAGCCCAAACAATCATCGATCGTCGTTTCATCGCTTCTCCTTGTAAGTTCCGAGTTTAATTGGCAACGCGGTGTCGTTTCGATCCAAGCGAGTTGCAAAGGTGAGATTCGGACGCCGCGAAAACGTGAATTCGTTCCGAGCATAATAGCATAGGTTTTCTGAAACGCGATTTTCGCAGCCTTGAATTTTCTGTTAATCCCGGACGCGTTTTGATACCATTTGTTTATACGAATGAGGTCGTACGAATGCGTCTTTTAGCGGTCGTTTTATTAGTGGGGCTGTCAGGCGTTTTTTCTTTTCTGAACGCCCAAACACCGGTGAAAGACAAGGATGACGACGTGATCCGCGTCGACACCGAACTCATCGATGTTCCGCTTTCCGTTACGGACAAAACCGGCCGGCCGCTTACAAATCTTACTAAAAACAATTTCGTTATCTTTGAGGACGGAAAGCCGCAAAAGCTAGAAGAATTTGCGGCCGTTAGCGCGCCGTTTGAAGTAGCGTTGCTGCTGGATACTTCGGGTTCGACCCGTGCCGACCTCGACCTTATCCGGCGCGCAGCTTCGGACTTTATTGCATCACTTCGCCCGGGCGACCGCGTGTCCATCGTTTCGTTTCGGTCAGTGACGCGCGATGGCCGCACCGTTTCACTCGCCGATCGGATCGTCGGCCTCACAAGCGATCGAAACGATCTTAGGATGGCACTCGACCGCGTAGGTACGGGAAACGGCACGCCTTATTACGACGCCTTGCTTGAAATCGCGGACAAAATATTCAAGGATGCACCGGCTGAAGAATATCGAGGCAGGCGGGCTCTTGTCGCAATGACAGACGGTGTCGATTCCGCGAGCGTTGCCGGTTTCACTGAAGCCAGAGCTAAATTGACCGAGAAGGGCGTCTCCTCGTACTTCATAAACATAAACACTCGCGAATTTTTCGAGGAGAAGCTGTTGGGTGATTGCATGAGTGCAATGCGGTTCTCGCAGGCACAGATCAACCGCTATTATGCGAGCTTCAGTAAAGGGGCGAAGTTGGAAAAGGCGGCGGATTTTTGCGGTCTCGGCGACTTCGAGCGGCTCGCGATCAGCAAAGCGCTTTATGAGCTTGCAGGCACGGAAATGAACGAACTGGCAAAGGTTTCAGGAGGGCGCGTTTTGCCGACAGCCGACCTCACCGAGGCGCGGCAGGCGTTCAAACAAGTCGCAAGCGACATTGGTACACGTTATAGCCTCGGGTATTATTCGTCGAATGAAAAACGTGACGGCAAATACCGTGCGATACGCGTAGAGCTGAAAGGGCTTCCTGCAGGTGCAACTTTGCGAGCCAGAGAAGGTTACACGGCTCCGTCGAAATAGATATTTGGCTACTCGTAAAACTGTGAACCCGCAACCTCCATGTGGTTCGCAGTTTTTGTATTTCGTGTCAGAATCTGATTATGCGATTTAAGCGGATCTGTCTGATGGTGCTTGATTCCGCCGGGATCGGCGAGATGCCCGACGCGGCCGATTGGGGCGACGCGGGTGCCGATACTTTCGGGAATATCTTAAAAAGTCGAAAGGTCGATCTTCCAAACCTCCAGCGCCTTGGATTAGGGAACATTCGTTCGCTTGAAAACGTTCCTGCCGCCCAATCGCCAATCGGGTCCTACGGTAAGTGCACCCTGAAGTCGAACGGCAAAGATACAACGACTGGCCATTGGGAAATGGCAGGGATAGTTCTGGAAAAGGCGTTTCCGACATTTCCAGATGGCTTTCCGCCGCGAATAATTGACGAATTTGTTACTCGGGCGAAAGTACCAGGTGTATTGGGGAATGTTCCCGCAAGCGGGACCGAGATCATAAAGGAACTTGGTGAAGAACACGTCCGCACCGGCAAGCCGATCGTTTACACGTCGGCTGACTCGGTCTTTCAGATCGCTGCCCACGAGGAGGTCATCCCGATAGACCGTCTTTACGAGATCTGTGAGATCGCAAGAAAGCTGCTTGATGGCGAGGACAAGGTCGGGCGTGTCATTGCGAGGCCATTCTTAGGGACTGCCGCGGCAGATTTCAAACGGACGGAAAACCGGCATGATTATGCAGTGCCACCGCCCGCGCAAAATCTGCTTCCAATCCTGAAGGACGGAGGACTGGACGTGGTTTGTATTGGAAAGATCGCGTCGATTTATGATTCGGTCGGCGTTACTCAAGACCTCATCGCAAAGAACAACGATCAAACCATCGAACAAACGATCAATGCTTTAAGTGATGATACACAAGGGCTTATTTTCAGCAATATGGTCGATTTCGATATGCTATATGGCCATCGACGAGATACGGAAGGCTATGCAGAAGCGCTCGAAAAGTTCGATACACAGCTCCCGGCTATATTTGAGGCCCTGCGATCGGACGACCTTCTGATCCTCACCGCAGA
>JBJMGN010000188.1:0-12999 GCA_045807885.1 Pyrinomonadaceae bacterium
TTGAAGAATTCGGCCTGCCTGATCCGATCATCTCAGCGCAATACGGCGACGCGGAATTTACGACACGAATAAGAAAATCCGGATGGAATCTCTTGATCGACCCGCGTGCTCGCATTTTCTGCAAACCGAACGACCCGCCACGAAGCGTTTTCAGTTCCGGACCACGAAAGGCCTTAGAAGCGCTTTTCATCGACCCGCGACGGGCCACTAACCTTATCCATCAATTTCGCCAACTCTGGCATACCGCGCCTTCGCGCCCTGAGGGGATTGCCGCTTTTTTTCTTTTCTACTTAAACTTGCTTTGGCGGAAAACGGTCGGAAACTCGAATTCGAGGAAGGAAAAGCCCTTAGCTCAGGCTCGTGGAATTCGAAAGTTCTAAGGCCCATAAGGTTTCTATAAACATACATTCTAATACGCTAGAATCCGCATTATCAATATGAATTCCAAACCAAAAATTTCGAAGTCCCGAATTTCGCGAAAAGCGGCATCGTTTACCGAATCAGTTATCCGCGAGATGAGCCGCGAAGCAGTAAAATATGGAGCGGTAAACCTCGGGCAGGGATTCCCAGATTGGGCGACGCCAGAGGCCATCAAACAAAAGGCGCAGGAAGCGATCGCTGCTGATCACAATCAGTATGCCGTAACCTGGGGCGTGAAGGAATTTCGTGATGCCATCGCTGCGAAAACGAAGTGGTTTCTCGGATTGGACGTTGACCCGGAAAACGAGCTTACGGTCACGTGCGGTTCGACCGAAGGAATGATCGCGGCGGCCCTGGCGACGATCGATCCGGGTGATGAGGTCGTGGTGTTCGACCCGTATTACGAAAATTATATGCCCGACGCGATAATCTCGGGTGCCGAGCCGCGTTTTGTATCCTTACATCGAACGGATTCCGGCGGCTTTGTTTTCGATCGTGACGAGCTTCGGGCCGCTTTCAACGAAAAAACCAAAGCGATCATCATCTGCAATCCCAACAATCCGACCGGCAAAGTATTCACTCGCGAGGAACTTGAATTTATCGCCGGCCTTTGTCAGGAGTTTGACGCTCTTTGCTTTACAGACGAGATCTACGAACACATTTTGTATTCGCCTCCCGACCAGTACGGCGACATTCCAAAGCACATCTGTATGGCTGCGATACCGGGTATGCGGGAGAGGACAGTTGTCGTAAATTCGCTTTCCAAGACCTATTCGGTCACCGGTTGGCGGGTTGGCTGGTGCATTGCGCCACCGAATATCACCTCAGCTATCCGGAAGGTACACGATTTTTTGACGGTCGGGGCCGCCAACCCGCTGCAGCATGCGGGAGCATTTGCCTTAGAACTTCCGCAGAAGTATTACACCGATCTGCAGGCGGTTTACCAGCGAAAACGCGACCATATTATTCCGGTCCTGCAGCAAGCTGGATTCAAATGTGACTATCCGGAAGGCGCATACTACGTCATGACCGACATCTCTGATTTTGGATTCGCGAATGACGTAGAGTTTACAAAGCATCTTATCCGCGAGATCGGAGTAGCCGTCGTACCCGGATCGTCGTTCTATCGAACCAGCGCGGGCAATCAAATGGTACGGTTCTGTTTCTGCAAAAAGGACGAAACGCTTGATGCCGCAGCCGAACGCCTCGCGAAGATCGGCTAGATTGTTTCGAATCCTATTTCCGTGGTGTCTTTCATATATGGAAGCCGGGGCGCAAAAGCGCCGCTTTTTGTTCGGTGCCAATACAACCGAAATTGCCGGATCGTGCAACAAAGGGTTTGAATAACAGCATTTCGAAATTTGAAAGGAATATTCGGAGGTTTTATGTTCTCTAAATTATTTAGCCTAGGGCTTTTAGCGGTGTTTGTTGTCGCTGGTTATGCGCAGACACCTGAACCGCGAAAGGATAGCGATCGCGCATTCTTTTGGCAATTCGATGACGGCAGTTATTTGGGCGTTCAGACGACCGAGGTCAACCGCGAGAATTTTGCACGCTTCGGCCTACGCGATGTTCGGGGCGTTGCTGTCGAAAAGGTAATTGAAGGTTCGCCCGCCCAAGCCGCGGGATTACAAGCTGGCGATGTTATTGTTCGTTTCAACGGACAGGAAGTTGGAAGCTCGCGAATGTTAACGCGTCTAATCAACGAAGTGTCTCCCGACCACGGGGCTAAAGTAACTGTACTGCGCGGCGGATCGGAGCGAGAGTTAAATGTAACGATGGGAAAGCGGCCGACTCCTAAATGGGAAGAGGGCTCATTCAATTTCAAATTTCCTGACAATTTCCCGAATGTCGAGATCCCAAACATCGATATCCCGAAGATCCCGCCGATGCCAAAGATCGACGTTATGCCGAATATGGATGTAATGCCGAATTTCGACGAAAATTTCGCATGGCATTTCGGTTCCAGCCGACAGATCGGCGTTTCGCTTGTCGGATTAACCAAACAGCTAGCGGACAGCTTCGGCGTTGCGGGCGGAGCGATGATCAGCGAGGTGCGCGAGAATTCACCTGCGGCGAAGGCCGGCTTGAAGGCAGGGGATATCATCACCGAAGTTGACGGCAAGTCGGTCAAAGGAAATGGCGATCTGATGCGAGCGATGAGCGAGAAGAAGGAAGGCGATGTCACGCTGACGGTCGTTCGCAACGGTAATCGTCAAATGGTAAAGGTTACACCAGAACCAGGTAAAGGTGGTTTCGAGTACTTTTACGAGGGCCCGGAGGCGCCTAGAACGCCGGGAACTATGAATCTGATCAGGCCGAATACGCATCCCGCTCCGATGCCGTTGAACCAACTAATGGTACCGGGCCGTGTCATCTAACTTTCAAAACAAGCTAAGAAATGGCGCGTGAAAACCGCGCGCCTTTTTATTGTTCCTTTTGCTTCTTGACCGTTTCTTTATAAAGCTCGTTCGCCTGGTTGCTGTAGTCGCGAGCCTTTTCCATGATCTTCTGATAATTTTCGCTTCGGGTCGTAAAATCAGCTTTCACTTTGTCGCGAAGCGCGGCGTTCTTCGGATCGTAGTTATCTCGTAGCGACTGTGCAGCCTTGCGATACTGCTCAAAAGCTTCCATCTGTTTCATTAGCGCCGATTCCTTCAACCGCAGATATTCCATGTAATCATCATTGATCTTCATACCCTCGGCCTGCTGTATTTTATCGACTGCGGATTTCCCGGAATCAAATCCTTGATTGATGATCTGCACGACGTTGTCTGAGATCTTTTTGACATCAGCAGTATTATTGCTTTCGAGGGCCTGCTTCAACTCCTGTCGCTTGCCTTCGTTCTCTTCATACAGGACCTTGATCTTTTTAAGGTCCGCATTAGCCTCTTGTATCAATTTGCCCGCTTCCTGTGTTTCATCCGCGGGGCCGAGAATTTCGAAACCACCCCCTGAACCGCCCGAACTGCGGCATGCGATCAGCATCGCGTACATGGCTAATACTATTAAAAAGTAACGGAACATCAGTTGAATTTAATCATTCGTTAGCCGTGCATCGCAACACCTAGAAAAGCCGAAAATCCGGATTGTTCTTTCGCCGCCAGATAAAACCATCCAGAACATAATGCGTCAATTGAGGCACTGCAAGCAGCGGAACAAACCACATTTTCCATTCTGTCCAATTCCATTCCGTCCCGAAGACCCAATTGCGTTCATGCCAGACACCTCGGTGCCAAAAAAGTTCTTCCACATATGCTAATGCCCAGAGTGTCGCCAAAAAAATAAACCAGTTTTGTGAAAGCGTGCGGTAAACACGTCCGGTGGTTTTGCGTCGGAACCGAGCGTAAACATATATCAAGGCAAAATACGGAACGCCGTGGATGATAACGTTAGTGACAGTGAATGCATAGTCGGAATTGAAGAATACTATTCCGATGTACCAGCTAATAGCCGTCGTGGCGACAACAATGTCCTTGCCGATATTTAAAAAACCGGAGGCGAGATACAGGTAGATCGATTTCGCAAAATACGCTGCGAGAGCGAATACGTAGATCGGAAACAGAATTGTTTCAATAGCGTCAGGTATGCTGAAGAAATCGTTTTGAACGAACCATTCAAAATTTCGGGGCAGGTTGGTCATCCAAAATGCGAGCGGATAAATGGTCGCAAGATAAACCGCTGCTGCGTCGATCCACCATGTCCAGCGTTCGTTTTCACCGAGTTTCCGGCGATATAGCGCAACCCAACCATATTGCTGCCGCACAAAATGAAAAACGGCGACGATAGCCAACGCACGCCAAAAAGTGAGCTCGCCTTCGGAATAGAACGCAACCCCGACCGCGTAACCACAAATAGGTACGAAGATGTAAAGCCAATATCTTCGCTTGAATTCTTCAGTGTCGAAATAGACGCGAAAACTGGTAGACCATACATGCGCGACATCGATCAGCAGCACCACGGAGATCCAGGTCCAATCGGGTGATTCTGCGTTCAAGATCCCAAGCTGCCAACCGACCACCAATAAGAGCAGCGAAGCAACCGCGCTGCCTAGGAAAACGGTAAGGTCGATATTCCTCGAGAAGAGCCAGTATTCAGTTGTCTCTTTTACAGGCATTGATGCGCTGAAATACGAATGGCCTTATAAGAAAAATGGATTCGCATGGATTCTATCGGCTGGGCTCGCTCATATTCTCCTTAACCGGGTTGAGTAATTTCCTTCGCTGCGCGCGATCCGTGGTAAAACGCTTCTTCGAATAACGCGATCCCGCTAAGGTCCGTATGCGCGAAATGGATATTTCGATACGGCTTACTGGCCTTGGCACGCGTCTCATTCCAAATAAAATTCGGCTTTGGGCTGATCATCGCATGACCCCAGCGCATTATATCGAGGCGTTCACAAAGTTCGTAAATCGCGGGATGTGCACGCGAAATATCGGCCAAACAAACATCTGCCATCTCGCGCCAATCGTAACTGAACAATTTTGTGCGGCCTTCTTCTTCGTGACACATTGGAAAATAATACGTCCAGACGGTCGGGCCATAATCGATGCCTTTTTGATGAGTGGCGTTAACATAGCCAAGCGACGGGCTTTCGTAAAGAACGTTGTCCCAGCAAAGTGGAAAATCGCGCGCGAAATGCGCCGGCGGACGATCCTTTAGAAACATATTCGCAACGAACCATGCATTGTGCTGAAACTCGTTTGCAGCAAACGGTTGACCCTTATCGAATCCTTGGACGACGTATGGGGCTGTAAACACGGGTGAAGCATAGATCACCTTTTCACACCGAAAGCCGCGCAATTCGCCGTCCGCAAAACAGATCACGTCAACACCGTTTACGTGCGGCTGGATGGAGACAACCGCATGTGAACGCAATATTTTATCCTTAACTCTTTCGCTAAGATGATTGACAAATTGGCCATTTCCTTCGGGAAACGTTATGAACGGCTGCGACTCATCACCCGACTTGCGCACCCGAGAACAAAAATAAAAAAGCCCTGCCCAGGCAGATGTCTGTTCCAACTTCAGGCCATAGTCGTCGCGACAGGCATAGTCGCAGTACCAAACGAGACGTTCCGAATTAAATCCGTT
The DNA here is from genome assembly GCA_045807885.1 of Pyrinomonadaceae bacterium. Lineage (GTDB taxonomy): Bacteria > Acidobacteriota > Blastocatellia > Pyrinomonadales > Pyrinomonadaceae > OLB17. Next base: position 5,515 of record JBJMGN010000188.1, read on the forward strand.
TTGTCGCAGCCAATCTGCAAATGAAATCTTATCGAGAGAAGTGACTTCTGCATCACTTGAGCAGTCCGCTATCGGTACAACAAATGCGCGTTTTCCTGAACCATCGCGCCAATTGACCCAGCGATCGATCTGTTTTTGAAACATTAAGAACTGTCGCTTGTCTTCATCGCTTGCCCCGGCGTTTAAATACAGTCCCTCGTACCACCGGCCTTTATAGAAGACTCTTTCTTCCGGTTCGCGGCAGAGATACTGTTCTTTAATGACGACATTCCCGCTTGCAGAGCGACCTTCTGTTAGAGCCATCTCGTCAAGCAGTTCGATCAGTTCGGAGTTTTCCTGAAACGGCACCGGCAGATAATGAGCTCCCCAAGGATAGCCGACCGGCTTTCCGGTCCCTGATCGGGATGTGCCTCCGGCCTCTTTCTCAAGCTCGAGTACCACAAAATCGTTGAAATTCGACTTTGCTAACTTCCAGGCTGCCGACAACCCCGCGATTCCGCCCCCGACAATCACGGCCTTTACAGATCTCCAATTATCGGCTGAAACATCGAACGATCTCCTTTCGCGCAAAATATGTCCAAGCGTAACGTTTTGTCCAACAATCTCGCCCGCCGGGAATGATCGCGGCGCGGTAACGCTCCGACACGCCGCTAAGGCAAACGGTGCCCCCAGAAATGTCGTCAAAAGCTCTCTGCGCGAAAGTTGCATAAGAAATCAGCCGCGAATCACGAATTGCACAAAAAGAAATAATTTGTGTTATGCGTGGCTAATTCATTCGAATCGCCGCCACTCCGTTTCGTAATATCGAACGAGTGCCTGATTGTCGAGACGGTTAACTTCTATTTCCCCGTCCGGCATTTTCATATCGGTTGGAAATTCGAACATAGAAGCGAATGATTCATGATTCAGGAAATTCAGTTGGACGCTCGGCGGTTCTTGAGGGATCTCGAATGGCGTTTGCTTTGCTAATGCATAACCCCAAACCCCAAAACTGGGAACGGTCGTTTGGTATGGCTTAACATTGAATCCGCTCGCCTCGAGTGTTTTGATTATGGACCAATACGATGTCCGGGCGATTAGCGGCGATGTGCATTGGATCACAACTGCAGAATCGGGCTTGAGTTTTTGTTTCAAGAGATTGTAGAAGCGTGTCGAATATAATTTGCCGAGTGCAAAGTTATTGGGATCGGGAAAATCGACGATCGCGATATCGAATGGTTGGATCTCCGTATTGTCGAGCCATACGAATGCATCCCCATTTGTTACAGAAACGCGCGGGTCATCAAATGAATGATGGTTCAATTCTGACAACGGCGGAAATGCATTCGAGAGGCCGGTCATCATCGGGTCTAGATCGACGAGCTGAACCGTCTCGACCGACTTGTATTTCAAGATCTCTCGCAAGGCGAGACCGTCGCCCCCGCCCAAAACTAGAACGCGTTTCGCCTCGCCATCGAACGCCGCAAACGCCGGATGCACCAATGCTTCATGATAGCGATATTCGTCGAACGAATTGAACTGCAAATTACCGTTGAGAAAAAGCGCATGACCCGTTTTACCTTTCGTCACAACGATGCGTTGGTAGGGTGAGCTTTTCGCGTAAACGATCGTATCGGTAAATAGTCCATCTTCTGCAAGCGTTGTCAGTCGGTCCGCTTTGATCAAAGCGATGCCCAGCAGAACGATGACGATCGATCCTTTGATCCGTAGGACAAGTAATTTCTTGTTCGTTATTAACGGTTCAAGCAGCCATGTCGCCCAAAGGCCTACGCTGGCGTTAAGGATCCCAAAAAGTATCGAAGTTCGGTTTAGACCCAGTTTGGGAACGAGGAAGATCGGAAAAAGAAGCGAAGCGACAAGTGCTCCAACATAATCAAGAGCGAGAACGCGAGAAACAAGCTCTTTGAAATCAAGCTCGTCCTTCAAAATGCGCATGAGCAAAGGTATTTCCAGCCCAACCAAGGTGCCGATCACAAACACCATCGTGTAAAGGACGATCCCGAAATACGAAACATAAGCGAACGTAAGAAAAAGCAAGGGCGCCGAAAATCCGCCGACAACTGCCACAGCCAGCTCGATGTCGACAAATTTTTCCGCAACGTTTTTATCGATGAATCGGGAAATGTATGAGCCAACGCCCATTGCAAAGAGATAGATCCCGATGATGAAGGAAAATTGTGTTACCGAATCGCCTAGAACGTAACTGGAAAGAGTGCCGGCGAGCAGCTCATAGATCAGGCCGCAAGTGGCAATGATAATGACGTTTAAAAAAAGTAGCGGAGTCTTCATACAAACGGAAAATGGAAAACGGACAGTGGAAAATACAAAACAGCGCGGTCATTTTCTACTTTCCATTTTTCGTTTTACACTGCGATCAGTTGCCTTGTATCGCCGCGGCAATTATTAGTGCGATACCGATGATCAACGCGCCGATTATTATCGCAAGTGCACTATTTTGGTCGTCCTCGATCTCCTTTTTGACGGAGAATGGCGATACAAGCACCACTATCCCGAATGCGATCGCAAAAACCGCGAGCCCGATCGCTACGAAAATAACCGTGGTCAAAAGTACAGGCAATAGCTCGTCGAGCTTTACTATCATTCCCAAAAATGGCGCGGAAGCCAATAAACTCATCATTATTTTCCTCCTCGAAATCCTGTATAAATAAACGGCACGCCGAGCCGCGATCTACTTCCTGAATTCCCAAGTTCCCAACCGAAAAACGCCGCTGCTGAATAAGCGACCAGCACACCGGCGGCGAAGAGCATGTATAGAATCTTGAACATAGTTAATCCTTACTCATCCGATGAATCATCCGAAGTGGTTGTAAACATGCTGTCTTTCCAACGACTCGTTTCAAAACTCCATTTTCGAATCAATCCAAAGAGCGGTACAAGAAGCAGCGCAACAAACGCACAACAAAAGTTAACACCTCGATTTACGTTTTGTTCGACCTTTACGGACACGGGCATTGGCTGCTGCCAGTTTTGCCATGTTCCTTCGACCCGTAGAGTATATTTTCCACCAGGCAGTGAAGAGAGCGTGGCATCCTGTGATTGGCCGCCTTCGCTCCAGGCGCCATCACTATCCGTGCCTGTGTAGTATTCGATCGGAACATTCACCGATTCAACCTCCTGGCTTTGATCGTTCACGAGGTCGATATCAAGATCCGCGAATGAATTATTGACGGGTGCCCAAGCAGTGATCCGCAAATTTCGGTTCGCTTTTATTTCAAATGGAGCACTGAACGCAGTTTGCGCCGTGGTAGCATTTGCCATGGGCGGCAGTTCGATCTGCTGTGAAAAGATCGCGGTCGTCAAACCACTTAGCGGGATCATCACCGCTGCTACAACCAGTAATGCCACCAGCGGCAGCAGTCCCCATGTGTAATAGAAAGAACCAGTGAAGGGTTGATTAGGAGCGACCGACCAGGGCTTTGGGAGATCGGAAATACCGAATGCCTTTTCGATCTCGGCATTTGTCATGTAAACGCCGGCCGACCAGTTCACCTCATTGGCCGACGTTTCCATCGACAACATCATCGGGGCTTTGACATAGTCGGCGGCGCGCACTGTCTCCCCTTGCTCAACGCGCCAATAGAATTCCCCCTGGACATATTCAACGACCGCCGGAGCATCTTGAAAAATTTTGTACGTGTTGCCGTTGTAACTTACCGTGCCGCCCGGTACGAAAAGGCCAGACTGCTGCACCTCGGCCGGATTGATCGGTTCGACAAAATTCCAGTGGTTGTCCGAATGAACTAGCCATCTAAAACCGATCGCAGGATTGTAGAGAAGATACTCATGCCAAAAATACGATATGCCCTCGATAGTCACGCTGCGGACAACCGCGCCAATGATCTTAAACTTCGTATCGCCGGCGAAAGTACCTTCCATTCCGATTTGAAGCACAAACGGAGGTGCGTTCGGCGGCGGGTTCAGCGTTTTGAACCATGCGAGATTTCCCTGATTTACGTCCAGGAGCGAATTACAATTGGGGCAGGTGACGCGTTCCGTCTTATCCGGAGCAACGAGTGCGAGCGGACCGCCGCAATTCGGGCAGCCCATCGAAGCCGCGGATGTGCGCCTAGCTTCTCGTTCGGCAGGCCGGGCCTCCGCAAGGCCAAGATCTTCCAGGGAAACCTGTTGGCCGATAAAGACCCACGGCGGGCTCATGCTGTAGTCGATGGTGCCGAACGCGTTATTCTTCCCTACCAGATCGGCATATTGGCTTTGTTCGTTAGGAATAAGCTGGTAAGGAATTTCCCCGTCGGCGGCGGCAGAAGTTGCAACACCTTTTTCTGCAACCTGAAGCTGTTCGGGACTTGGGATTTGCTCCAACGGTTGGCCAACCTGAAGCCGATCAAATGTCGGAAGCTCGATTCCGGCGGGGAGTGGCTGGTAAAACGTCAAATAAAAACGGCCTTGTGCCTCGGCAAGCCAGCCCACCCAGCCATTCGAGAACGTTGCATACCATTCATCCCAATAGCCACCTGACTCATGTTTCAGTTGTGCGCGTCCGGTCAACTCGAAACGGTTTTCTTTATAAACACCCTTCAAACCAAGCTTCAGGGGCGATTGTGATTCAGCGATCTCGGCCACTTTTCCAAGATCATTGAGGCCGCGGTCGGTACGTGCGACCGCCGAGCGGCAATATGGACAGATCAATACCAGGGTCGAACCGGATTTGAATTCGATTGGGCCCGCACAGGACGGACAACTTGCGGCAAGAACGCTCATTCGTCTCCCCCCGCAGACCTGTGCCTGGCGTTTGTGATGTTAGGTTCTAATTTCGCTTGACCATATCCGCCCCTTTCTACTTTGGTAATAGAAACCGACTCCGCATCAAGAAGGCTCTTGAGGCTGGTTTCCCATTCCCATTCCGATCGGGTTCTGCAGCAGTATAGATTGAACGTTGCGATACGATGTTCGGGATATGTATGACATGTGAGATGTGATTCCGTCAGGGCAGCCATTCCGGTGATCCCGCCTTCGCCCGGAAATTTGTGCCAGACCGTATCGATCACCTTTAAACCGATATCTGATACGACGCGATCGAAGATCTCGCGCAGTAGATTTTCATCGCGAAGCTTCTCGGCATCACATTTTACGGCTTCGATCAGCCATTCAGTTCCAACGATCATCTGGGTAAAGTCGGGCTTGCTGCGATAAAATAACGCATTGCGTTCTGTTACGGTTACGGCGGACGATGACGTTAAAAACTATAACCAAATTTATATGCTTTGTCATTCCGCTTTTGTTTACAGCGGGCTGCACTGGTATTTCGTATGGCGGCTCGGATCATGCTCAGATCGGACCGGAAAATTCAGGCTTCGATAAGGCTGAGATAATTGCCCGGATCACCTCTAAAGAGATCAACGAAAGCAGCGGCCTCGCAGTTTCAAAATGTCAACCGGATGTCTTTTGGACCCAAAACGATTCCGGTGGCGGGCCCTTTATATATGCTATCGATTCGACGGGCAGAACTATCGGTACATTTCGCCTTCCTAACGTGAGCAATATTGATTGGGAAGATATCGCTTCGATCAAGACAAGCACCGGCGAATGTTATTTATATATCGGTGAGATCGGAGACAATGAAAGGAAGCGCGCTGTACATGTTATTTATCGAATTCGCGAGCCGGTCCTTACCAAGGAGTCTCCAACATCTCGAAAAGACGCGGCACTAACCTCCGCGGCCGAAGCTATCCGATTCCGCTACCCGGATGGGATGTCTGATGCGGAAGCGCTTTTGGTAGATCCTCAGTTAGGTAATATTTACGTGGTAACGAAACGGTTTGTCGGGCCGGCGGACATTTTCAAGATCGAGCCCTCGTTTGATTCAAATGAGGAACAAACCGCGACAAAGATCGCCGCGATTTCGTTACCTGCGACTCCCGAGGGTTTGGTCACTGGCGGCGACATTTCGCCGGACGGTAAACATGTTGTTTTTTGCGACTACTATGCCGGCTATGAATTGGTATTGCCCGCAAATTCGCAAAGTTTTGACGAAATTTGGAAACAAAAGCCGTCCGCATTCGACCTTGGCCCACGAGAGATCGGGGAAGCGGTTGCATTCGGAAATGACTCGGATACGGTGTATGCAACGACGGAGCGTTTGAACGCTCCACTGATTCGAGTCATTCGTACTAAACATTAAAACCGGCCCGTATAATACGAACCGGTTTCTTTTCATATTCCGAAATTCTCAATTCGTGATCGTAAACTTGCCCTTGTTTTCGACGACCTGTCCGCCAATACGGTCACGAGTCACGACCTTTATTTCATAATTGCCGGGTCCGAGGGCTGTTGTTGGGAGCAATCTTGCAAGCGTCAATCGTTGGCTTGAATCGCTAAGCCCGCTCCAGTCTTCGGGCTGTTTAAGGATCTCCTTGCCATCCTTCGTCAGGATATAGGTTACATCAACCGCAGGCCGTAAAGTTGTCTGGTCGATTCCAGCGTTGTAAACCTGGAGATAAATACCTACTTCCTGACCACGCTGAAATGTTCCTTCAAGATTTGGGATTACCTTGGCCCCGCCAATGATGAACATGCCGCCGATGTCCCGCTCGTTGGTAGTGCGCAGCTTGGTCGCGAGGATCAACGAAGACGTGGAAAGCTTTTTCTCGTCATATCTGGGAACGTTAAAGCCCTGGTTTACGATGCCGCGATTACCTGTTTTCACGTCGCGGACAACAACGTCGACCTTGTACGTGCCAGGGGTTAAAGCGATCGCCTTTTGATAAACGGATTTACGTTCACGCAGCTCCCCGAGCTCCTGGGCGGTCGCACTTGCTGTAACTGAGTCTTCGAATATACCCGATCGCTTGCCCGAAACGGCAGTAATGCGGCCAAATATATTCATTGAAGCAGTCGAAATGCCGCTGCCGTCATCTGCAAACTGCAGCTCCTTATTGTTTGCCTGGACGGTAAACGTGGCGATCACTCGATCTTCCGACTGGCGGAAAAAATCTACTCGCAGATCAAAATCCAAAGGATTCTTATCGATGACCGGTGAATCTGTCAATGAGGATTGCAGATCGCTGAATTTTACTTGCGGCGGTCGCTCGAGATTAGCAATCGTGGTCAGACGCTCGAACGGCATGTCCTGTGTGCGCATGCCATACATTTGTTGATTATTAATTCCGCTGATTCGATCTGCCTTATTCGAAAGTCCGAGCTGTTCGGCCATCGTCAGGCCCGCCCCAGGTACATGCAGTAAGGCGTCTTTTTCATTCGGATTCCTGGCGATGCGATATTCGCCGCTACCCGTCGGATCTACAAATTCGATCTCGATGCCATCACCAACATTGTCAAGGTGTCTATAAAACCAGGTTTCGAATGGATATGTCGATGTCGAACCGCCGCCTTCATAGCTCGGCCGGTCATAAGCGCCGCCGGAAGGGTGTGATTCAACGGAATCGGGTTTACCCCAGGTTATGTAAATACGACCGCGGTCGGTCTTCCAGCCAGGAATGCCTGATG
>JBJMGN010000189.1:0-2512 GCA_045807885.1 Pyrinomonadaceae bacterium
ACGGCAAAGTTCGCTCCTGCGAAACAAAAGATCAGTACAAATGCGATCGCCTTGCGGACCAGGTTAGTTTGTGGCGACGTTTTCATTTTATGCTCCTACCCAAATAAGCGCGGCATTTGCCGACGCCCTTCTTTTACAAGGCGCGTGCCACAAAGCTAAATGTTGCAATTGGGGATGTTAGCTAAAATGTGTAAACGGTCGAACGGTCAAATCTGAAGCAGTTTGACTGACCGATTCGGTCACGGTGACCGAATACATTGACCGATCAGCGAAATTCGAAGTTCTCGATCTGGACTTTAAAAGCAGCTCGATAGCGAGTGCGTTCGTTTGTTGTAAAGCGCAAAAAAGCGGCCGAGGCCGCCTTTCGCTTATGCGCAAATGTTTAACGCTTGCTTCAAATTTCAAGAATATCTACAAGCTCCTGAACGGCGGCGGCGCTCTTTTGAAGAGCGGAGCGTTCGTCGTTGGTTAGGGATATTTCGATGATCTGTTCTACGCCGTTTTTGCCGAGTTTGACCGGGACGCCGACGAAGAGGTTCGAAACGCCATATTCGCCTTCGAGGAAAACTGCACAGGGGAGGATCTTCTTTTTATCTTTAAGAATCGCTTCCGCCATCTCGACCGCACCAAGCGACGGGGCGTAATACGCGGAACCTGTTTTCAGTAATCCTACGATCTCGGCGCCCCCGTTGGCGGTTCGTTTCACGATCGCTTCGATTTGTTCGGCCGGGAGAAGTTCAGTGATAGGTATACCGGCACATGTCGAATAGCGGGGCAGCGGCACCATCGTGTCGCCATGGCCGCCGAGAACAAATGCCGTGACGTTCTCCACAGAGACGTTCAACGCCTCGGCAAGAAAGCAGCGCATGCGGGCTGCATCGAGCACGCCGGCCATTCCCATCACGCGGTTTTTCGGAAAACCCGAACGGCGGAAGGCGACCTGCGTCATCGCGTCGAGCGGATTCGAGACGACGATGATGTACGAGTTCGGCGAATATTTCGCAACTTCGTCTGTTACCGCGCCAACGATATCGGAATTGGTTTTCAGAAGATCGTCGCGGCTCATGCCGGGTTTACGGGGAAGTCCCGCGGTGATGATAACGACGTCGGAATCCTTCGTTTCTTCGTACGAATTTGCACCGACGAGCTTCACGTCAAACCCGTCGATCGGTGCGGCCTGGGCGAGATCGAGCGATTTGCCCTGCGGCGTCCCTTCAACGATGTCGACCAAAACGACGTCCGCAAGCTCCTTGCTCGCGATCCAATGAGCCGCGGTGGCTCCGACATTTCCCGCTCCGACGACCGTGACCTTATTCCTACCAGTAGGCATTCAAATATTCTCCAAACAGTTGATTCTGTGCGTGTTTTATTAAAGGAACTATTCTATGATGTGAGGTAAATTCCCGCAAACAAGCTTCTAAAAATTATGAAAATCGCAGCTCTTCGTTCGCTTTCGGTTCTTATTGTCGTCGGCATGTTGTTCCAGGTTTATGCGCAATCACCTGTGTCCGTTTCCGGAAAACGCTTGAAGCGCGTCGTCGTACGCGGGGCGACAATAGTGGATGGAAGCGGAAAGCCGGCAGCCGGGCCCTACGACATCGTGATCGAGAATGATGTGATCACGCAGATCGCATCGGTCGATCTTGGAAATCCGAACGGCAGGCGTCCGGCGAAAGGCGATCTCGATATCGAAGCGGCCGGAAAATATGTCCTGCCCGGATTGATCGATCTTCACGGCCATGCGCATGACGAACGTGCCGGAAAACCGATGCCAATCGAGTACGTAATGAAGATGTGGCTGGCGTGCGGCATTACGACAGTTCGAGAGGCGTGGGCGGGACCGAAGATGCTTGAGTATCGAAGCAGAACCGCGGCGAACACGCTTGCAGGGCCGCGGCTTTTCCCATATGGAGGATTTCCCGGACCGAACCAAAACACGCCCGAACAGGTACGCCAACGGGTACGCGATCTTAAGGCGGCCGGTTACGACGGCATCAAGCTTTACACGATCGACCGCGACCTGATGGCCGCGATGATGGACGAGGCAAACAAGCTTGGAATGCGTGTAATGCATCACGTCGGCGTCGAGGAAACGAACGCGTGGGACGATATTAAATTTGGCACGACCAGCATCGAGCACTGGTACGGCATCCCGGATGCGGCGATCGAATCGGGTCGACAGAATTTTCCGTCGGATTATAACTACAACGACGAGGTCGATCGTTTTCGATACGCTGGGCGTCTTTGGCGCGAGGCGAATTGGGAAAAGTTAATGAAGGTGCTCGATGCGATGGCCGAGAAGGGCGTTGCGTGGGACCCGACACTGGTGATATACGAAGCGTCGCGCGACCTGCAGCGGGCGCAGACGCAGCCTGCCTTTGCGGAATACCTGCACCCAGTTTTGGAAGAATATTTCAGGCCGAATCCGAATAATCACGGCTCGTACTTTATCGGCTGGTCATCGACAGACGAAGCGTTTTGGAAAGAGAACTATCGAATCTGGATGAAAGCA
>JBJMGN010000190.1:0-6177 GCA_045807885.1 Pyrinomonadaceae bacterium
CTCACGGCCGTCCGCCATTTTGTATTCGATAATTTTCTGAGGTTCGACGCGCGTAAATGTGCCTTCAAAATCGAAACCCATGCTGCCGTCTCTAGCCTCCATTCGCGACGTGAACTTGCCGCCTTCGCGAAGATCGACCGTGCTTTGGGGCGTATGCCAATCGTCCGAAGCAGCGTTCCATTTCTTGATATCTTCGGGGTTGTTCCATGCATGCCAAACCGTACTCAAGTCAGAATCAACAAGCCGCTCTATAGTTATTTTCATTTGGTAACTCCTTAATTCGTAGAAATAGTTAAACTTTAATTCTATCTATTCAGTCGAGCTTCTACGAATCCACGCAATTATCTCGTCGACCGGCGGAGAATATTCACCTACTGTCGAAACAGGAATCGTCGGCACGTCGAAATGCGGTGTTTCGTATCCGGCCGCAGGCAATATTTCTCCGGTTTCTCGAAAGACCACGACGCGTTTATCGCCATGATAGAACTCCCGTTCCGGTTCGGCCAGGCCGCGCTGCAGATGGCGATTTGCGGCGGTTTCGGCATCGACATCGCATATGATCATTAATGGATCTGCGAGTGCTGAGATGGCGATCAAACGCGGTTCCCAAACCTTGTGTTGAAACGCGGCCTCGATGATGATCGATACTTTGTTCGCGAGATATTGGTTTACGATCCCGAAAAAAATCTCGGTCGCGATCCCGTTTGCATTAGGTGGTAACCGGTCGTGCTTTAAACCAAAGGTGTTGACATAACCCTCTTTGATCTCGTCGCGGCTTACAACCGGCATCCAAAGCCGCGGCTGCAGCTTTTTGCAAAGCGTTGCCTTACCCGCACCTGGCCTGCCTGTAACGATTACGCATTTAGGTCTTGCAGTCATTTATGGAATCAAAGCGGCTCGCCAAAATACAAGGTGTGGCCCTGATCATCATGAATAACAAATTCGCGCGTGCTCCACGCCGTCTCGTGCACGTCATTCACCATGGGAACGCCGCGGGCTTTTAATTCCTCTGCAAATTCCGCTACCCCTTCTGTTTCGAGATATAGATGTATATGCCCGCCGTCATCAACGTAAGGGATCGACGGGTCTTTTTGATCCACGAGCTTGAGGTGAATGGTTTGGTTGCCGGCTCGAATTCCGACATAGAAATCCTGGTAGTTAAAGTCGACAGTGAACCCTAATTTGTCGGTGTAAAAGCTAACAGTCGATGCGATTTCAGTTGTTCGCAATTGCGGGACAATGGCTTTGATCGTCATTTTTCCTCCCGGCATTTAATATCGGCGTAAGCGTCGTGAATTAGCTTTCGCAGCGCAACTTTGTCGACGCTGGATGCGGGCCTAAGCTTCACATGACGCATAAACTTGCCGGTGCCTTCCAACAGGCCTCCGGGATCTGCAAGCTCAGTGCCCTGGAAAAATCCGACATTAATATGAGCGGTGAATGCATTGACGTAACCAAATGCCGCTCTCCCGACGCACGCCGTAGGATGTGTGTCGTGGAGCAGTTCCCTGACATCATCGCCGCAGCCGCGCATCACCTCGAACCAGGCCCTCGCGATCGCACCAAGCTCTCCGGACCGCGCGTTGAACCAGGCCTCGACGGCCGGATCTCGTTTGACAGCGTCTGGAAACTCAAAAAGCGCGTCTCTGATCATTCCTGAAAACCTTATGAATTCGGCCGGCCAAAAAATAGTACATAACCGTTAAGGTCTTGCACCTCGAAACCACGTAAGTTATCAGTATTATTTTTTAGCGGCTCGAAAAACTCGACGCCGCGCGATGCAAATTCCGCGGCCAAGGCATCGGGGTCAGGAACAAAGATGTATGCATCCCAGCGCGCGATACCATGCCCGATGTCTCGTGTGTGATTTGGCACTGGGTCAACATCAATTGCCTTGAACATGATCATCGCCCGACCCCGCTGCACAATGCCAAAGAAGATATCGTCTGGTTCCGGCCCTTCGAACGTGATCTCAAACCCGAGCTTGTCGCGGTAAAACGAAAGCGTTGCGGGAACGTTTCGCACTATAAAAAGCGGCGACGCGCTGCCAATTTCTGGTTCAGTCATATGAACCTCCGTCCGAAAGTTAAGCTGCAGGTGGTTTAGCGGGCACAAGTCCGTACCGATCCATTACCGCCAACAGCTCGGCCATATTCGGCGGGCCGCCTGCATTGACGACCGCCGCAACATCATGAAAATACTTTGCTCCGACGTCGGGCGTCATCACGATCAGAGCCCTTGCTGTTTCCTGGTGAGGGTTGCTGAATGCGTGTACCGAACCCTTTGGCGTACGCATCCATTCTCCAGGTTTAAGGTCGCGGGAATCGCCATCGACTGAATATCGCAATGTGCCCTTAAGGGCGTAAACACATTCTTCGTTATGCGTATGGCTGTGTGGCGGCGGCACCTTCGATCCGGGCGGGACTTCAAGCTCAAACATCCCAAGCCCGCCGGTCTCTGAGCCGTCGACAAGATACCGCACAACAAGATCGCCCAGGTTGATCTCAGAATTATCGCTCATATATTTTGTCGGAGGGAGAACGAAGGAATTCTAGAACAATCAGCGTTATGTTGCACATAGCGGGCGTCAGCTTATCCTAATTAGACTCGCCCCATTCCGGGTTCCAAAGACATCGCACTGCGAGAATCAGGGAAACGGCTGAGATCACGCACATCGTCATATTTTGCCAGACCCAAAAGAAAGCTCCGCTGGAGTCGACGGCGATCTTGCCTCCAACAAGTCCGACGCCCGTCATGTGCAGTATCGGAATCCCGGTCCCAAAGATCGCGATAAGGAGCATTATTATGTATCCCGATCGACGTCCGCCAAGAACCAAAGTCCCGTACAGAAATGCAGCAATAATAAACATCGGTATGACCATGTTAAGCCCGCCCGGTTCCATACCGCGAGCGACCTCGTCGGCAAAGTGAAAAATCAGGAAAAGAATCGAGACAAGAGATGTGATGGTTAACAAAACGTTGCGATTCATCGAAATTACCTCGTGCGGGTGCTTAAACGCTTTTTAATGCGATCGCTGCTGAATTGGATTAACGAAAAGGTGGGAAAAATGTTCGAACGCTTTTTTTGATCGGGCCTAAACTCCGCAGTCGATCGGCGGGTACGTGTATTCCGCGTGCAGGATCGGCTGAAGAAACTCAGCGAGGCGTCGCGGAGCGAATTCTTCGTCCGAGTGCTCGATCTCAGTCAGGCTCCACCAACGGTGCCCGATGATGTAGCTATCTATCGATATTCGCGATCCCAGCTGTGTGGTCGCAGAAGCCGTCAAGGGTCATATTCATCGCGGCGATCAGTTTTCGCAAAAGTGCATCATAGACAACAGCGCAAAATGATGGAGCTTCGGGACAATTCGTGACCGGCGGCGATCAATATCTGACAACGAATACGAAAATTCGAAGGTAGAGTATCGTCATGAGGATCATCGTGCCGGCTATTAGAACGCATCGGTCCAGGTATCCGTCATTGGTATGTTCGCTGACCGCATTGTAGGCTGCCAGTCCGATAAAACCACCTAGCGTGTTCATGATGATATCGGTGATGTCGGCGACACCTATGGCAAGGGCATACTGGATAATTTCAACGGCCAGACTAAACGCTAAAATCACGGTGATCTTATACGTGAAGACGACCTGTTTGAAATTGACACCCAGCATCACCCCGAAAGGAATGAACGCGACAACATTCGAGATCATTTCACCGTTGCGGGTTCGTGTAAACGGGATCAGGTTAAGATTTCGGGTTTGAAAATCGCGGATGACCGCGACCGGGTCGTAAGAAAATTTGAACAGCACTAGCCACACCAGAATGAACAGGTACGCCCCTAAGAGTGTTCTGGAAAGTGCCTTCATTGCTCCTGTCGCGATTGTGCAAACTGGCCGGAATGCTTTGGCTGACGCGCGCCGTTGGTCGTGCTTGGGTTGGGATGGTTTCAGCGTTCACAATTAATCGACGTTAGGGTGGTGTAGAACAAATGTGAGTATGTGTTTGTCGCCGCCGATCCTGCATCTCAAAAACTAATTAATAATTTCGCCTTTAACATTCGCCAACTTTTCGCGCCAATTATGGAGTTCCTCGGGCGTTTGTCTCACCCAATCTGAGAGCTCGCCAACGATCTTCAACGGCGCCTTGCTCCGATACGAGCGTGTTGGGTTCCCGGGGAATTTCTTGTCGGTAACATTCGGGTCATTTTCAAAATCGCCAGTTGGTTCCACGATATAGACGCGGCCGGGTCCATCACCTTTTGCCAAATCCGCTGCAAGTCCCGCTCCGTTGGCCAAAGCTGTGAAGTAAATATGATTCATTACGAGATCAGCCTGGTAATTAGAACTGCCGCCTGCCGTCAGAAGGTCGCCAACCTGAAGATCTGCTTTTGTTCCATGATAAAACGGCCCCTTGTCGGTCGGTTTGCCCGTGAACGAACTAGCTAATTCAAAATTCTTCTTTGCGTTGCGGGCGTCGCCAAATTCTTCGTGACATTTAGCGATATTTGAATACAAATTGGGAAGAGCGCTGAAAGTGGATTCATTATTCACCGTTAACGCAAACTTCAAGGCGGCCTCGAACCATTTCAATTTGTCTGGAACATTTTGTTGAGACCGGGCTACAAAATAAGCGGCAATGTATTTTTCAAAGTCGTTCGACGTTTCGTTCCAGGCCTGCAGAAATAGCGTGTTCGCCTCGTCGGGCATGCCATTTTCTGCCATGGCCATCCCTTGTATACAGAGTTTTATTACATTGTTACTCGGGTTAAATTCCATTCTTGATGGACGTAGAAATATAGTTCTGCGTTTCCTACCGAAATCATCAGACGCTTGGTTTTCCTATTTCGTTGCGGGCTTGGCGTCGAGAAATTCGTTTATCATCGGGACGATCATTGTCATGCGGTTCATCAGCGTGACGTGTGTTGTGTTGGGCAAAATAGCCAGTCTCGATGCCGGGTGCGGCTGCATGTCACCATGAAGATCACCGCCCTTGAGGCGGTACATTTCCGCGATGTGCTCGAGCCGGACGCCGTCAGCGTCGCCATGGATGAAGAAGAATGGAGCTTGCGTGGCCTTGAGCTTGTCAGCTCCGAAGTCATACGGCCGCATGGCCGCCCCTTTTATGTGATTGAAAAAATCCGGGAAGCTGCCCGGAACCGGATTAAGTTTCTCTCGCTCGGTTTCGGCAGGCGTGCCTTTCATCATTTCCAAATTGAAATTCGGCCAAAAGTCGTTCGCTTCCTTCACCCAACCGTCGCGTCGGATCGGGGCTGAAATGCTGACGACCTTTCGCACTTTTTCGGGATGGCGGATCGCAAACAGCATCGCGGCACCGCCGCCGAGGCTGTAACCGACGACATCCGCGCGCTCGATCTTGAGATAGTCGAGCAGCCCGGCCACATCGTCAGCGAGGTTTTCATACGTAATATCGCGTTTGATATCGGCCGTTCGCCCGTGTCCCTGCATGTCGATGGCGATCACTTTCCGCGTTTTGGCGAGTTCGTTGATCCACAAACTCCAGTCGTCAGTGATTGCCATGAACGCGCCGTGAAGCATCACCACCGGCTCACCCGTGCCGTGGACCTCGTAATACATCTTGAGACCGTTGACCGGCGCGTAGCCGGTAGTTGGTTTTTGCTGCCCCGACACGACGCCCGAAAGGAGCATTGTCAGAATAAACGCAGTTATCATCATGGTTGGCATAATAATTTTCCTATCTATCTTTTCCTTTCGAAACGTAAGCCGTTCTGCACCTTCTGGTCCAGCCGCCTATTCCTTGTCTCGACCATTCCCAAGTTTCTTTTCCTAGGATTCCAGAGCGTGTTGGAATTTGCGGTCGCGTTGCTTTCCGCGATATCGGCATAGAACTTCGCCTTTTCTTGGTCACCTTTCGAGGCATATATGACGGACAAAACAGATGCAATGGTGTACCACTGAGCAGGGAAGAGAACTCCGCCATTTTCTATCTCTGAAAGCAGAGTTTCCTCCACCTCGTCATACCATTCAGTTCGACCTTCCTCGACGACGATCTCTGCGAAGCTGAGCGAAGCCCCCCAGATGACGTTAGGAAACTCTTTCTCGAAGTCTATGGCTTGTTTGAAATAGTCTAGTGCTCTTTGATTGTGCCCCTTGGTCCGGTAAATCCGACCGAGCATGGTAAGAGTCGGACTCTTTTCA
>JBJMGN010000191.1:0-3347 GCA_045807885.1 Pyrinomonadaceae bacterium
GGGATCCCATATGCATTCGATGCAACTGAATGCCAGATCAGCATTTCGCCCGAGTCGAAAATTCCTCTGCAATAGATTCCCAACAGGAAACATGATCGAAATAACCAACCTGACAAAAGATTACGAGACCGGCTTCTTGAAAAAGAAAAAAGTGCGTGCGTTAGACGGCCTAAATCTCAGAGTCAACGAAGGCCAGATCTTTGGTTTTCTAGGCGGTAACGGTGCCGGTAAAACGACCACTATCAAGATGTTGATGCGATTGCTTTATCCTACAGCCGGATCAGCGTCGATTTTGGGCTCGCCGATCGAAAGTGTCGAGATGCATCAACATATCGGCTATTGCCCTGAAAACCCGTACTTCTACGATTACCTCACGCCTTTAGAATTATTTGATTATTTCGGCCGCTTATTCGATATCGATTCAGCGCAACGAAAAATCAAGGCCACAGAACTCCTTACAAAGGTTGGTCTGGATAAACGCGACTGGAAAAAACAGCTTCGTAAGTTTTCCAAAGGTATGCTTCAACGCGTTGGTCTTGCGCAATCGTTAATAAACGATCCGCGACTTGTAATTCTTGATGAGCCCATGAGCGGCCTCGACCCCATCGGCCGCCGCGAGATTCGCGAGCTTGTCGCAGAATTGCCGGCGAAAGGAACGACGGTTTTCATGTCTACGCATATCCTTTCGGATGCCGAAGCTCTCTGTGACGAAGTGGCAATCTTAAATCGTGGCAAACTGGCGGCCGCCGGCAAGCTTCACGATCTGCTTGCCGAATCGAATGACCAACCACGGTTTGAGATAGTCGTCACGAATGCGAATAGCTCGAAACTAAGCGAACTCCTTTCTTTTAATCCTAAGATCGAGCAACGGTCCGGTGATACTTTGATCATTGCCGAAAGCGAAGCCGATATTGAAGACATCCTGCGCGCCGTTCATGCTGCTGGCGGGCAACTGATCTCGGTGAACTCGATCCGCCGCTCGCTGGAAGACTTGTTTGTTGCAGAAACGAGACCGAACTAGCTCGCGGTTCTGATTGCAGTTACTTTCCATCGAATGTTGGCGCGGTCGTCGCTTTTCTTGAATCCTTCGATACTCAACGTTATCGGTATCGTCTCGCCAGGTCCAAGCTGCTCTTGCTGCTTCGGAACAACTAAAACCCGCTTTTCCTTTAGCACAGCATTAAACTGATCAATTACGGCAACGTTGACCTCAAGCCCGTTGATCAGTTTGTTACCCTTGTTCTTGACCTTGCCAACAATAAACATCGAAATGGAACCGAACGCATTCTGGCCCTCGATAGTTTTATCTGTCGTCGAAATAATAATGTCCTTCGTGATCGCGTCGAATTCCGGCGATCCTTCGCGATACGCATCATCGAGCACTGCTGCCGCCTGATCTTCCATCGACGGACGTTGGGCGGCAATAAATATGATCGCTGCGATCGCGATCAAGCCGATGATCGCACCTAGGATGTAACCCTTGTAATTCGTTTCCTTCTTTTCCGTCTCGTGTAGAAATGCGTCCATATGTTCTAACTGTTAGATGACGTTTTCACTAAAAAGTTCCAATAGGTTATCATTTCGGCATACCTCACAAAATGCCTCAACCAGCCGTCAGCGATAATCTTTATGTCGAGGTCGCCCTGCCGGTTCCGCTTCAGAAACTGTTCACATATCGGTTGCCGATCGGTTTGGGCCACGTCGCAAAGATTGGCTCCCGGGTCGAGGTTTCTTTCGGTAAACGCGGCCTCACTGGGTACATCGCAGGGTTTCGAAGCGAAATCGACCCGGCTTCGCAGCTGCGTGACAGCGATATCAAAGAGATAACGGAACTTCTCGACGAAGACCCGCTCGTATCAGATGAGATCATCGAACTGACCAAATGGGCAGCCGATTATTACGCTACGTCCTGGGGCGAAATGCTCAAGGCATCGCTTCCGGCTGGCATCAGTTCATCGAATCGCGTGCGGCCCAAACGACGAAAATCTGTTCGACTGTTGGCCACCGAGATCGCTCCCGATTTGAAGCTTTCAGACCCACAGCGTCGGATCATAGAGCTTCTCCAGAAATCGGGCGGGGAAATACTTTTCACTGACCTTCTGGAGCTGGCGGACGTCGCCGCGTCTCCGGTTAATACTCTAGCTAAACGCGGTATTGTCGAGATCTCGATTCGGGAAGTCCGACGAGACCCATTGTCAAAGATCAGCAGCGATAGCACGAGCAACGTTGAGCTCACTTCCGCACAGTCGAAAGCTCTCGACGAGATCGTCGATGCTGGAAAAACCTGTAAGTACTCAGCCTTTTTGCTTCACGGCGTTACTGGCAGCGGCAAGACCGAGGTATACATCCGAGCGATGCAGTCCGCTTTGAGCCAAGGCCGATCGTCCCTGATGCTCGTACCCGAAATTGCGTTAACGCCCGTTTTTTCAAAACGACTTAGAGCGGTCTTCGCCGACGAGGTTGCCATTCTTCATTCCAACCTTTCCACTGGCGAACGCTACGATGAATGGCGTCGAATTCGTAACGGCGATGCCCGCGTGGTCATCGGTACGCGTTCCGCCGTGTTTGCCCCTTTGAACGAGCTCGGCCTCATCATTGTCGACGAAGAGCACGACACGTCTTATCGCCAGAACGAGATGCCTTATTATCACGGCCGCGATGTTGCCGTAATGCGTGCCCGAAAAGCGAATGCCGCCATAGTTCTTGGCTCAGCAACGCCATCGCTCGAAACTTTCGACAACGCAAATTCCGGGAAATATCGTTATCTGCATTTACCCGGCCGCATCGGCGGCCGTCCGCTTGCAAAGGCCGAGTTGGTCGATATGCGCGATGTCTTTCGAAGGACCGGAAAGGATGTCGTTCTTTCACCCCGCCTTCTGAACGCTATCGAAGAAACGCATGCAAAAGGCGAACAATCGATGATCCTGCTTAATCGCCGCGGATTTTCGTCGTTTGTCCTTTGTCGCTCGTGCGGCGAAAGCCTTCGATGTAAGAACTGCGACATCACGATGACCTATCATCGTCGGGACGGCCACTTAGTTTGCCATTACTGCAATTACACAGTTGCCGCGCCTACGGTCTGCCCGTTTTGCGAAAGCGAGTTCCTCTACTTCGTCGGCCAAGGCACCGAACAGGTTGAGGAGATCCTTCGAAAGCGATTTCCTGACCTGACCATCGCACGCATCGACCGCGATTCGATGAAGCGAAAAGGCGAACTTGCCAAAACGCTGAATGCATTCGACCGCGGCGAGATCGATCTGCTGCTGGGTACGCAGATGATCGCGAAGGGCCACGATTTTCATAACGTCACACTCGTCGGTGTGGTGTCTGTCGATACCGGCCTCGGT